>NZ_JBHYIK010000003.1:0-16700 GCF_042739735.1 Amycolatopsis sp. NPDC059027
TCACAGCCTCGAGCGCTGTGAAGGAGGCCTTCACGGCGTTCGACCACCCCGAATCGCGGACGTCGAACGCCTGTTCTAAGATGTGCCGCTGTACCCACCCCCGTTCCGGGCAAGGAGACGACACCAACGATGACCGTGGATGTCCTGACGCACGAAGAGGAACCGGCGACGGCCGACGCTGCGGCGGCTCCGGCGTCACAGCCCGCCGACACCTCGAAGACCGAGAACGACACCACCGAGCCCAACGCCCCCGCGGCGGAAGCGGCCGAAAAGACCGAGACGGACGAGAAGCCCGCCGAGGAGCCGAAGCCGAAGCGCGGCCGCCCGAAGGCGCAGACCACGGCCAAGAAGACCCGTACGGTCGAGCTGACCCTCACCGTCACCGGCACCGCCGACGGTGAATGGCAGGCCGAGCTGAAGAACGGCAGCAAGTGGGTGGCCAAGGGCCTCGAGATCCCCGCCGCCGCCGTGTCCCGCGCGGCCAAGGAGCTGCACCAGGACCTGTCCGGCCCGATCGACGAGGTCATCAACGCCGCCCGCGAGGCGCAGGCCGCCAAGGTCGCCCAGCTCGAGGCCGAGCTGGAGCGCGCCAAGCAGGCGCTGGCCGAACTGGACAGCTGAACACCCGAGAACCATCCGGCCGCCGAGGCGGGGTCCGCGTTGTCCGGCCCCCGTTCCGGCAAGGTATCACCCGCCCGGCGTCGCATCCCGCGACGCCGGGCGTTTTACTCATGCGGTCGAGCGAACCGAAAAGGTAAGGCGATCCTGCGTAAGGATTGCCTTTCTTCACCTAATCACGGAAATGTGAACACGATTAGCCACTGCCCGATTTTCGTGTTTCACTGAACTGGTGACCGACACGATCCACGACGAGACGTCCTCGCACTCGGACGAGCCGCACCACGACGACATCGGCGGCAAGCTGAACTGGCTGCGCGCCGGGGTTCTCGGCGCCAATGACGGGATCGTGTCCGTGGCGGGCATCGTGGTCGGCGTCGCGGGCGCGACAACGGACCGGATAACGATCCTCACCGCCGGAATCGCCGGGCTGGTCGCGGGCGCCTTTTCGATGGCCGGCGGGGAATACGTCTCGGTGAGCACGCAGCGCGATACCGAGAAGGCGATGTTGCAGCTCGAGAAACAAGAGCTGAAAACCATGCCGGAGGCCGAGGAAGCCGAACTCGCGCAGATCTACGAGCGGAAGGGCCTCTCCCCGGAGCTCGCCGCGAAGGTCGCCCGCGAACTGTCCGAAAAGGACGCGCTGCAGGCGCACGCGGAGGCCGAGCTCGGCATCGACCCGGACAACCTGACGAGCCCGTGGCAGGCGGCGTGGGCCTCGCTGGTCGCGTTCACCGTCGGCGCGCTGCTGCCGCTGCTGGCCATCGCGTGGGCCGGCGTCTCCCTGCGGGTCGGGGCCTGCGCCGTCGCGGTGCTCGTCGGCCTCACCCTCACCGGCTGGATCAGCGCGCGGCTCGGCGACGCCAGGGTGGGCCGGGCGATCGCGCGCAACGTCGGCGTCGGCGCGCTCACGATGCTGGTGACGTACTTCGTCGGCGTGCTCTTCGGCACCACCGTCGGCTGATCCCCGCCCGGACGAAAACGGCGGGCACCCTCGAAGGATGCCCGCCGTCCAGCGTGTCGAGCGTTCAGTGAACGCCCTTCATCAGCTTGCGGATGAAGGGCGCGCCGAGGAACAGCAGCACACCGATGGCGATCGCGACCCCGCCGATGACGCCGAAGTACGGCGCTTCGTTCTTGGTGTCGTAGTACTCCGCGAGCTTGCCGGACATCGCCGTGCCGAACGAGATGGACAGGAAGTTCAGCGCGACCATCTGCGTGCGGAAAGCCGTCGGCGCCAGCTTCGTGGACAGCGAAAGCCCTACCGGGGAAAGGAACAGCTCGGCGGCGGTGAACACGAAGAGAATGCCGACCAGCGCGAGCAGCGGGCTGCCGTTCGCCCCCGTCCCGACCATCGGCAGGAACAGCAGGAACGCCACGCCCATCAGCACCGTGCCGAACACGAACTTCATCGGCGAGGACGGCTGACGCGGACCGAGCTTGGTCCAGATCGCGGCGAAGACCGGGGCGAAGACGATGACGAACACCGCGACGATGGAGTTGACCCAGGCCACCGGCATCTGCCAGCCGAACAGGTCCCGGTCGAGCCGCTGGTCGGTGTAGGCCTGCACGACGGTGAACTGCTGCTGGTACAGCGAGAAGAACGCGGCGCTGGCGATGAACATCGGGATGAACGAGTACACCCGGCTGCGTTCGTCCGCGGTGATCTTCTTGCTGGTCAGGATCACGACGAAGTAGATCACCGAGATGACGCCGACCAGCCACACCACGATGTTCGCGAGGTTGTCGGCCCGGATCACGCCGGTGAGCACCAGCACGACGATCAGCGCGGCCACCACGAGCACCGCGCCGGCGACGAGGACACGCTGCGAGGCGGGCAGCGGATTGGGGATCTCCCTGGCCTTTTCGCCGAGGTTCTTGCGACCGATCGTGTACTGGATCAGGCCCAGCGCCATCCCGATCGCCGCCAGGCCGAAGCCGAGGTGGAACCCGACCTCCTTCTGGGCGAGCCCGGTCAGCAGCGGCCCGACGAAGGCACCGATGTTGATGCCCATGTAGAAGAGGGTGAACCCGCCGTCACGGCGCTCGTCGTCGGCGCTGTAGAGCGTCCCGACGATCGCCGTCGCGTTGGACTTCAGCCCGCCACTCCCGACGGCGACACAGACCAGGCCGATGCCGATCCCGGCGAAGCCCGGCAACAGTGCCAGGCTGATGTGCCCGATCATGACCAGGATCGCGCTGTAGAACAACGTCCGTTCGGAACCGAACAGCCGGTCGGCCACCCACGCGCCGACCACCGCCGACAGGTAGACGAGACCGCCGTAGGCACCCACGATGCCCAGCGCGGTTTCCTGCGCGACGCCGAGACCCCCTCGCGCGGCCTCGTAGTACAGGTAGATCGCGAGGATCCCCTGCATGCCGTAGAAGGAGAAGCGCTCCCACATCTCCACGCCGAACAGGTTCGCGAGCCCTCGTGGGTGCCCGAAGAACCTGGTGTCCTGCTGGACCTCGGTAGAGGTACTCACCACTCATGTCCTTGTGCTAGACATCGTTGTCAAATGGCATGGTAGAAGGCTGTTCGGTGACGTCTCCACCTACCTCGGGAGGTTACCGCAGGAAACCGGGCGGCAACCCCAAGTGCCTGCCAACGGGCGACCGGATCAGGCCGTTTCGCCGTCTTCGCACGTCCCGGCCCGCGCCGCCGCCAGCTCGGCTTCCCGCTCACTCCCGGTGCCGCGGCGGGTCCGCAGTTCGGCGAGTGCGCTGGCCACGGTCAGCAACAGGGTCAGCACCGCCGCGCCGACCACCGCGGTGACCGGGGTGAACGACGCCAGCACCAGCGCGGTCAGCGTCGCGGTGAGGGTGTACCCGATGCCTTGGACCGCGTACATGACCGAATACCCGGCGGTGTGCGCCGGTTCGGGCAGGCTTTCGCGCAGCGTCAGGTTGCGGGTGACGGCGACCGCAGCCTGGCAGAGACCACCGATGACCAGCACGACGGCGATCCCGGCCAGGCCCGGCGCGACGGCGATCAGCGCCACGCAGCCGGACATGGCGACCAGCAGCACCAGGCTCTGCGCACGCACGCTGCCCGGCCACTTCCGGAGGCCGTAGACGAACGCGCCGGCAGCACTGGACACCGAGAAGACCGTCAGCAGCACGCCCGCCCAGCCGGTCTGGAAGTGCCGGAACTCCAGCAACGGCGTGAGGATGAGTTCCGCGGCCGACAGCAACGCCATGGACGCCGCACTGGTCAGGTAGATCGGCCAGGCGGCAAGCAGTTCCCTGCCATGTCCGGAAACCCGTGCCGACGGCTTGGCCGCCGTCTCGGCGGCCCGGCCGTCGCCGCGGAGCAGCAGCAGGGTCAGCGCGGCGACCGCCATGCACACCGCGGCCACCGCCATCGGGGAACTCGCGCCGGTCCACAGCGCCAGCGACACCGCCAGCCCCGGCGCGACCGCCCAGATCGCCTGGGTCAACGTGGATTCGGCGCTCAGCGCGCTCGCCACGACCGACTCGTCGACCAGGCGCGTCAGCATCGTCCGCATGCCGCCAGGGCTCGCCGCCGGTGCCGCACCGGCGAGCCCGGCCAGCACGACCAGCAGCGGATCGGGGGCCGAGGGCACCAGCGCGAGCAGCCCGAAGGCCACCGCCCCCACGCCCAGCCCTGCCGAGATCGCGCCGCGGCGACGGCTGAACGGGCGCGTTCCGATGAACAGCGCGCCGACGACCTCACCGACCACGTACGCGGCGGCGAGTGTCGCACCGAGTGAATAGCCGCCCGCGCGATCTCGGACGAGGAAGACCAGCCCGAGCGGCGCCATCGCGATAGGCAACCGTGCCACGATCGCGACGAGTGCCCAGGCCAGGATCGACTTCTTCGCGAGCCCCCGGTAGCCCATTGCTGTCCGCTCCTCCCTTGTGCGTCTCCGCTGAAGAGTCCCCCAGCGACGATAGCTTCCAGTAGTCGACTGTCAACCAAACGTGAGCTCGTCGATCCGGTGCTCGATTTCGGTCGCGTGCTCGAAGTCCTCGCCGATCAGGCAGTATTCGACCGTTCCCCCGGTCACGTCGTCGGAGGTGATGACGACACCGGTGCGCCGGTCGCGGTCGAAGGCGAGATCGTTCGCCCGCAACGCCGCCAGCGCGCGGTCGAACGACGGAACCGGCCAGAAATGCCGTTGCATCACCACGCGTTCGGCGAGGAAGCGCGGCCCCACCAGGTGCTGGGTCAGCCGGGTGACGTGAGTCGAACCGCCGACCCTGCCGTTCACCTCGTTGAGCAGGATCTCCCCGCCGGGGGACACGATTCCGTCGATGCTGATCAGGCCTCGGTAACCCATTCCGTGAATGGCCTGGCACAGATTCTCGGCAGCGCCGAGAAAGCTCGGCCACGCCGGATGGGAAGCGGATTGCGCGGGAATCACGAGACCGTTGAAAATCGGCTTGGTCAGCATTTCGCCGTGCCCGAACAACGCGACGCCTTCGTCGGTGATGCTCATTTCGACGTACACCGGCGTGCAGTCCGGAACGTAGTGTTCGATCACGACCCGGCGGCGGTCCTCGCCGGAGTACCACGGCCAGCGCCGGGTGACCAGTTCGTGCAGGGCGGGCCGGTCGGTGATGACCAGCACCTGCGGCGCACCGATCGGATCGACCCCCTCCCGCGGGCTGATGATCTCGTTGCCGAATCCGCCGACGTGCTGGTCCTGTTTGACGATGGCGCAGCGTCCGTCCGAAAGCAGCTCCCACAGGTACGCCTCGGCCGCCGCACGGTCGCGCACCACGCGGCCCTCGGCGATCGGGCAGCCGGTTCCCCCTGCCAGTGCCCGGAACACCGACTTGCTGTTCAGCAGATCGCTGCCGCCCTGCCCGACGAAACCGAATCCGGGCGTACACCGCTCCAGCCCCAAATTGCGGGTGAGCCGCGTCATCACCTCGTCGAAAATGATCGGGAACACCCGGGCCGCACCGGTCTTCTCGACGTGCACGCTCAGTTCACGCTGGAATTCGGCGTTTTCGATCCGGTCCGCGGAAAGGACGTCGACGCCGTACCGCCCGGGTGGCGGAGCGAGGATGTGCACGGTGCCGAGATCGACGTCCATCAGCTCGGTGAGGTACCGGCTGAACGACTCGCTGGGCGCGTGGGGGACGACGAGGATGTCTCCTTCGCCGACGTACCAGAGCATGCGCTGCGCCGTGTAGCCGGCGAACCGCCGTTGCTCGGCGGTCATCGCGCCGAGATCACCGACCATCTGCTCGGTGCGGTTGTTGGCGACGAATACGGTGGACATGACGGTTTCACTCCTTGTCGATAGGGGTCGCGGCCGCGGCACTGCCTCAGCCCGGCCAGGCGGTCGCCACCAGCCGTGCCTGGTCGGCGTTGAGCCGCGGGTCGCACAGCGGTTCGGTGCCCGCGGGCAGTTCGGCCAGTTCCGTCTCGTCGAGCACGCATTCGACGACGTCTTCCGGGGTCGCCTCCAGGTGCAGGCCGCCCGCCACGCCCTGCTCCCCGCGGACCGCCGCGTGGAACCCGAGCACTTCGCGGATCAGCGATCCGACCAGCCGGCTCTTCCGTCCCCCGGCGCCGCGGAAAGTGTTGCCGTGCATGGGATCGCACAGCCAGATGACCGGATGCCCTGCCCGCCGGACGGCGGCGACCAGCTCGGGCAGCCGGGTGCTGACCAGACTCGCTCCCAGCCGGGTGATCAGGGTGAGCCTGCCCGGCTCGCGGCGCGGGTCGAGCCGCTCGCACAGCGCGACCAGCTCGCTCGCGGTCATGGCGGGCCCGACCTTGCACGCCACCGGATTCGCGATCCGGGACAGCAACTGGACGTGGGCGCCGTCGAGCCGCCGGGTGCGCTCGCCGACCCACGGCCAGTGCGTCGAGGTCAGGATCAGATCGTCGTCGTGCTTGCGCAGCAACGGAAGTTCGTAGTCGAGGACGAGCGCCTCGTGACTGGTCCAGACCCGTGGCAGGTTCAGCGCGCCACCTGCCGGACGCGCCCGGCGGAGCGCCTCGACGACGTCGGCCGCCGCGCGGTAACCGGTCAGCATGCGGCGGGGGTCGGGCACCCGCGTCCGCGCGTCGAAAGCGGGCCCATTCACCAGGTGACCGCGGAAGGCCGGGAGTTCGCACCCGTCCCGGACTTCGGTGGGCTGCGAGCGCGGTTTCGCGAACTGGCCGCCCATCCGGCCCGCCAGCACGACGGGACGGCGCGAACGTTCGCTCATGACGTCACCGAGCGAGACCAGCATCCCGGCCCTGCGTGCCACGTGCTCGGTGGTGGCGTGCTCCGGGTCCTCGGCGCAGTCGCCCGCCTGCAGCACGCGCAGCCTGCCCTCGGCGACACCCGCGAGCAGGCCGCGCAGTTCCCCGATCTCCGCACCGGTGACCAGATCGGGCGCGGCACGCAGTTCGTCGGTCACCGCGGCGAGCGCGGCGTGGTCGGGCCAGGTGGGCTGCTGCTCGGCGGGACGGGCTCGCAGAGCCAGGAGTTCGGCGTCGGGCGCTGGAGCCGAGGGCCGGACGCCGAGGAGACTGGTGGGTACGACAGACATCACTCATTCCTTCGCGCTGGAGACTCGGTTGATCCGGTCGGCGATGCGCACGCCCGGCCACAGAACGGTGGTGACGAGATTGCGGAGCAACGTGGGACCGTGCTCGGTGAGCAGTGATTCCGGGTGGAACTGCACCGAGGTGAATCCCGGGCCGCTCAACGCGTGCACCTCGCCGGTGAGCTCGTCCCGGCAGACCTGCACCGGCTCCGCGCAGCGCGCGGTGAGCAGGCGCGAGGTGTCCGCGTGTGCGGCGAACGTGTTGTAGAACCCCGCGTCGACCGGTTCCCCGAACAGGTCGACCCGGTGCCGGACACCCTGGTTCGGTTCCGGCCTGCGGCGGATCTCGAGGCCGAGCAACCTGCTCAGCACCTGGTGCGAAAGGCAAACCGCCACGAACGGCTTGCGCGTGGTGAGCAGTTCTCCGACCAATGTGTGCAGCCGGGCGATCTTCGGCTCGCGCACGTCGTCCGGGTCGCCCGGTCCCGGCCCGGGCACCACGACGTCGAATCCGTGGTGGGCGGGGACGTCCCGCCAGTGCGCGACGGTGACACCCAGCCCGAGCGCGCGCAACTGACAGGCCAGCATCGCGGTGAACGTGTCCTCGTTGTCCACCACCAGCGCGCGGAGCCCGGCCAGTTCCGGCGCGAGCCAGTCCTGCGCCCTGCTCCGGCGCAGCCAGAACCGCGCCAGCCCGTCGTTGCGAGCGGTCAGCCGCCCGCGCACTTCGGGATGTTCGGTCAGGCCGGGCGGCGGACCGCCTGCCGTGACCCGTTTCTCCCCTCGCAGCGCCGAAAGGAAACCCGCCGCCTTCGCGTGTGTCTCGGCGACTTCGCTCACCGGATCGGAGTGCCGGACCAGTGTCGCGCCGACACCGAGGCTCAGCTCACCGGCCGGGGACAGCTCCGCGGTGCGGATCAGAATCGTCGAGTCCACTGTGGACTCACCGGCGACGTCGCGGCCGAGCAGTGCCGCCACTCCGCTGTAGTAGCCGCGCCCGGCGCGCTCGTGCCTGCGTAGCACCGAACACGCGCTCTCGACAGGACTTCCGGTGACCGTGGGCGCCAAAAGGGTCTGCCGCAGGATCTCCCGCGGTGGTTGCCGGGTGCGGCCGCGGACGAAGTACTCCGTGTGCGTCAGATGCCGCATCTGCCGCAGGTACGGGCCGTCCACCTCGACACCGTCGGGGCAGAGTCCCGCCATCATCTTCAGTTCCTCGTCGACGACCATGTAGAGCTCCTCGACCTCCTTGCGGTCGGCGAGGAAGTCGAGCACGCCGCCGAGCGTCGCCCCGGCCCCGGAATGCCGGAGCGTGCCGCTGATCGGGTTCATGGTGGCGACGCCGCCGTCGAGGCTCACATGCCGTTCGGGGCTGGCTCCGACGAACGTCCGCTGTCCGGTGTGGATCAGGAACGTCCAGTGCGCCCCGTCCTCGCCGAGCAGAAGACGCCGGAAGAGCGCCAGTTCCGTCGCCACCGAGAAGTCGCGCACGCGCGCCGAGTACGACCGCTTGATCACGAAGTTGGCCCCGGCACCGGTACCGATCTCCTCGGCCAGCACGTTACGGACGATTTCGGCGTAGGTGTCGTCGTCGAGGTCGAACCCGGCCGCGTCGAACCGCACGTCCTGATCCGGCGTGGTCGCGACGAAGTCCTCGACCGTCAGCGACGCGCGTTCCTCGATGCGCATCGCCAGCAGCGGCGCGCCGTCGTCGTGGCAGGCGTAGCCGCGTTCGGCGACCTGCCGGAACGGGACCACGGCGAGGACCGACGGCCCGGTGGCCGTACCGGCCTCCGGCAGCGCGGCGAGATCCGCCACCTCGGTCACCGGACCGCGGAACAGTTCGAGCGTCCCCGCCCCGGTGACCGACGGGCGGTGCAGCAGCGCGAACGGCTTGCCATCACTCAGGTTGTCCATGGCTTTCCCCCAGTCGGCTTTCCCCAGTCGGCTTTCCGGCGCTCGCGAACACTTGACGCAGGAACTCGTCGACGTACCCGGCGGCCGCGGGCAACCGGGCCGGTCCGAGCACCTCGAAATGGCCGCCCTCGATCACCTGACCGGCCAGCCGCGCGGACAACCGCGCCCAGTCGGCGTGCTGCCGGGCCACCGGACCGTCGGCGCAGGCGAGCAGCAGCGCGGGTCCCTCGTGGCGGACGGTCACCTCGTGCTTCGCCGCGGCGTGGACGTGTGCCGCCGCGGTTCGGCGGAACCGCGCCCGTTCCTCGTCCGACGCCGTCGGCGGCAGCGTGTCCGCGATCGCCGCGGCGAAGGCGTCAAGGTCGGATCCGGGCGGCAACGTCACGAAGCTGTCGAGCAGGACGACCGCGGCGGTGTGCCCGCTCCGTTCCGCCAGCCGCGCGGCGACCTCCCACGCCAGCACGCCACCGAGAGACCAGCCGATGAGTGCGTCGGGTGGCGTCGGCAGCGCGAGGACCGCGTCGAGGCAACGCGCGACCATGGCAGGGACGTCGGTGTCCGGTTCCTCGCCGTCGACAAGTCCGGACGCACGCACGGCGTGGACGTCCCCGTGCCGGACCAGCGACCCCGCCAGGCCGAGGTAGGGCAGAATCCCGCCGCCCGCCGGTGGGAGCGCCACCAGCCTGCGCCCGGTGGCACCGGAGCCGAGCTTGTGCATCAGGGGTGCGCGAACCCCGGCCGCCGTCATGCCCTCCCCCGTTCCACCTCGACGTGGCAGGCCAGCGCACGGACGGTCGGCTCGCGGAAGAAGTCCAGCACTGGCACGGAAACGCCGTACTTGTCCTCCACCTGGCTCAGCACGGTGACGACGTTCAGCGAGTGCGCCCCGGCTTCGACGAGCGAGCCGCCGAGCGAGACCGGCACGCGCAGCACGTCCTCCCACAGCGCGCGGAGTTCGGCTTCGAGCGGGGTGGGTGGCGTCCCGGTGTCGTCCACCACCGGCTCACCGGCCACCGCCTCGCCCACCTTGCGCAGCAGGGCGGCGCGGTCGAGTTTCCCGGTGAACCCGGTCGGTACCGAATCGATCGGAAAGACCTGTGCGGGGACCATGTACCCCGGCAGCCGCCTGGCCAGCGCGGCCCGCACGTCCCCGGCGTCGGCCGCGTCCTTGGCCGGAACGAAGAACAGCAGCAGACGCCTGGCGGGTTCCGGCCCGACCGCGGCGACGGCGCGCTGCACGCCGTCGAGCGCGTTCGCAGCCGCCTCGATCTCGCCCAGTTCCACCCGGTACCCGCGGATCTTCACCTGGCCGTCCTTGCGTCCCAGGTAGACGAGCGTTCCCGAGGCGTCGACGAGCACCTGGTCGCCGGTCCGGTACTCGCCGTCGACGAACCGTTCGGCGGTGCGCTCGGGATCGTTCACGTAACCCAGCGCCGGTGCGACGCCGCCGAGCAGCAGCTCACCGGCCACGCCGCAGGGCGCGCGATGCCCCGTCACGTCGACGATCCGCGCCGACACCGCGGGCAGCGGACGGCCGATCGGCGCGTGCACCGGCCACGGCTGCGCGGACGCCTCGAAGAACGCCGCGGTGGTGACATGGGTTTCGGTCGGCCCGTACATGTTCACCAGCGCGATGTGCGGCCGTTCGGCGAAGAACCGTTGCACGCCTTCGTCCGCCACCACCTGTTCGCCCGCCACGCACAGGAAGCGCACGTCCGGCAGCAGGTCCCCGGCCGTCCGCACGGCCCTGGTGAACGCGCCGAGCGCGGCGGCGGGCAGATAGACGTGGGTCACGCCGGTCACCGCCACGCGACGGGCCAGCGCGGGCAGATCCTGCCGGTCGACCGGGCGCCGCGACACCAGCGTCCCCCCGGCCAGCAGCGTCGGCATGATCTCCTGGAACGAGACGTCGAAACCGAGCGGCGCGTACTGCAGGAACCGGGTGCCCGCGCTCATCCGCAACGCGCCGAGCTGCCAGGCCGCGAGGTTCGCCAGCGGCGCGTTGGCCATGAGCACGCCCTTGGGGCGTCCGGTGGAACCCGAGGTGAACATCGCGTACACCCCGTGCTCGCGATGGTCGGCCTGGCTTGGTTCCGTTGCGGCGCCAAGGAGTTCGCCGACGCCGAACACCCGCGCGCCGGGCACCTCGCCGGTCCCGACGACCATCCGGCAGCGCGCCCGCCCGACCATCTCCGCCACCCGTTCGGCGGGGAGTTCGAGGTCGAGCGGGAGGTAGACGGCGCGGCGCGCGAGCACGGCCAGCACCGCGACCACGCTGTCGGGCAGGTTGTCGGCCGTGACGCCGACGATGTCGCCAGGCCCCACCCCTCGCTCGGCGAGTCCGCCGGTGACCGCGCGGACCCGCTCGGCGAGTTCGCCGTAGGTGACCCGGGTCCGGCCCTCTTCGATGGCGAGCGCGGCCGGGTCGGCGTCGGCGACTTCGAGCACGCGCCGGGCGAAGTCGCAGTCGAACCGCGGAGTTCCGTCGAGAGCGGGGACGGCGGGACCGTCCGAGAACAGCCCGCGCAGGGTGACGCCTGCGTGCGCCGTCCCGGCGATCGCCGAGCGCAACGACTCGACGTACCCGGACACGACGGGTTCGGGCAGCAGCTGGACGTCGTGCTCGACCTCCAGCACCCAGCCTTCGCGGGTGGGCCGGACCCACAGCAGCAGATCGAACTTCGCGGTCCCGTTGCCGTGCTGGCGCATCGACCGGACCGGCGCGCCAGCCGCGCCGTCCACGGGTTCCTGCATGGTGACCAGCGTGGTGAAGATCGGGTTGCGGTTGCCCGTGCGATCGGGCATCACGTGCCGCGCGACCTTGCTCAGCGGGACGACGGAGTCGGCGACAACCCGTTCCGCCTCCGGAAGCACCACCCCGCAAGCGAAATCGGCGAACGACTGTCCCCAGTGGACATTCACGACCAGCGGTACGGTGGCGACGAAGTACCCGCACAGATCGAAGGCCCGCGGTGTGCGCCGGGTCATCACGGTGGCCCCGAAGACGACGGACTCGACGTCGGCGTGCCGCGCCAGCGTCACCGAATGCAGTGCGGAGAAGTAGGTGAAGGGACTGATCTCCAGTTCGCGGCAGACCCGGTCGACCGTGGCGGATTCCTCGGCGGTGAGCCGGATTTCCCGGCGCTCGCCGGCGAACCCGGTCTCCACCGGACGCGCCGGGGCCGGGTACAGCACGGTCGCCGGGGCCCGCCGGAGACGTTCGGCGAGTGCGGCCGCCGCGGCGTCGGCCTGTTCGGTCATGGCGGTGGCCAGCTGCCGCCCGAGTTCCTCCCCGAGCGCCGATTCGCGTTCTGCGATCAGGGTTTCGCGGTCGAGGCCGCCCCGCAGCGCGGTGTTCAGCTCGCTCAGCAGGATGCCGACCGAGTAGCCGTCGAACACCGAATGGTGCACCGCCAGCACCAGCACGGCCCGGGTGCCGTCGTCGGCACGGACGTGCAAGGCGCGGACGAGCGGCGGCCGGTCGAGCGCGAACACCGTGTCGCCCAGTTCGCCGAGCGCGGCGGCGCGGCAGGCGTCGAACTCCGCGGCGGGGACGGCCCATTCGCCGAACGCGGCGGCGGTTTCCGGACCGGGCGCGACGAGCAGGCCGCCGCCGTCCGGCCCGTCGACGAGCCCCATCCTCAGCGCGGGCTGCACCTCGAGGACGGCGGCGAACGCCGCGGCGAGCTCGTCCGGCGGCAGGGCCGGGTCCAGCTCCGCCTCGACGACGATGTTGTACAGGTGCGGGACCGCGACGATGCGGTCGAGAGCGAGCAGCTCTCGCTGTGCTTCGGTGAGCGGCAGGACGATCGGTCCCGCGCTCCTCAATTCACTGGACATCGCGATTTCTCCCTTGGATCGGGCTCAGCGCCGGGTGAGCTGCGGCACCCAGTCGCGCACCGGCACGGAGACGGTCGACGGGGCGTCGTTCGCGCCGGGGAGGACCCCGGTCAGCTGCTCGACGAACATGCGCGCGGGCGCGTTGCGCGCGGTCGGGCGCAACGGGAGGAGCAGCGTCTCGGCGCCCAGCCGGTCCGCGTGCCCGGCCACGAACCGGAGCACCTCGTGCTCGACCCGCCGGTTCAGCACCCGGCAGCTCATCAGGAAGACCGGCAGTTCGACGACGTCGCCCCGCTGCTCGGCGACGACCAGCCCGACCGTCCCGTAGTCGCCGAAACGGTCCCGCACCCGGACCGCCCAGCCCTGGCCCGCCCCGGCCAGCAACGCACGCAGCCGCGGTACCGAGTAGACGGCGCCGGCGAGGTTGAACTGGGTGGTCCGGGCGGTGAGCTGCGCCGCGCGGTCGAGGCCGTCGTCGGTGAGCGCGGTGAAGGTCACCTCGATCGCGCACCGGTCGAGGAAGTCCTGGTAGTCGGCGCTGGTGTCCCGAAGCGCGACCCGCTCGCGGCGGGTCGAGTACCAGTCGGCCCGCAACCGGTCCTCTTCGGTGACCGACAACTGGTCGAAGGCCCAGGTGTGCTCGATCTGCCCGCGGATCCGGTCCTCCGCACGGGAAAGCTCCACCACCGTGACCTCGGGCAGCTGTGCGCGGACGGACGCGCATTCGACGGCGTCGTCGTCGACGAAGACGAACGAGCCCAGCGCGAGGTCCAGTTCGTCGGCCAGTTCGGCCAGCGACTGGGCCTTCGGGTTCCAGCCGATCCGGTGCGCGGAGACGTCGTCCCACGACAGCACCATGTCGGAGTTGCGCGTGAAGACCTCTTCGACGTCCTCCTGGTTGTTCCGGCTGCAGAGGCACAGCAGCTTTCCACTGGACCGCTGCGCCAGCATGAATTCCTGCAGCCAGCGGCGCGATTCGCCGATCCGCACCCCTGTCGGACCGTCCTCACCGCAGATGCCGGTCCACAACGTGTTGTCACAGTCGAGCACGATGACCTTCTTCGGCTTCCCCCAGCTGCTCACGGCCTGGCGGACCAGCCAGGTGGCCACCGCTTCGCAGTATTCGTCGGTGTAGGGCAGGTGCCCGATCCGGTCGGCGTACTCGTCGTGGGTCTCGGCCACCTCGTACAGCTCCGCCACCCGGTCGAGCGAGATCGGGTACATCCCCGGTGTCGCCTCGGCCGTGGCGGTGATCCGCTCGGCCGTCTGCCCTACCCACCGGGCGAGCGCGGCGTCCGCCGTAACAGCGGGCGAACTCGGCGTGACGGCGACGAGCCAGGTGGCGACCGAATGATCGGGAACACCGCCGAGGGTGGCGAGGAACTCGGTGACCATCGCGTCGGCGCGCTCGCCGAGCCCGTCACCGCGGGCGAAATCCTCCGGCCGCAGCAGCAGGACGTTCACCCCGGTGTTGGTCAGCAGCACGCCGGCGGGGTCGTGCAGGGCTTCGAGCACCTGGCCGTAGGGAGCGACGGTCACGGACCGGCCGGGCTCCACCTCGTCGAGGATCGTCGCCATCGCGGCGGTGACCACTTCGAGGGTGAACGTGCCCGCCACCGCGATCCCGGGCTTGACCGCGTCGCTCATGCGATCGCCTCGCTTCGCGAGACAGCGCCCAATCCCCTTTGGCGCATGATGTCCATGATTCGCCCGCAAGCGTCGCTCATGCCCGCGCCGCCTCGACGTGTTCGCGTACGACATCGGTGAATTCCGCGACGGTCGTGTGCGGCGGCAGCGCGTGCACGGGGATTTCGACGCCGAGTTCGCGCCACAGCCGGGAAAGGACCCGGACGGCGCGCAGCGAATCACCGCCGAGCACCCCGAACCGGCTTTCCCACGGCACTTCGGACACACCCAGCACCGCCTGCAGTGCCGTCACGACAGCTTTCCCTACGAGGTCCGGACCATTGTCGGCGTCCACGACCACACCGGGATCCCGGCTCTGTTCCATGGGGCCACACTCCATTGAGGACATTGGTTGACCCGTGCCCGCGACGCGTTGGTGAGAAATCGCTCGGCCGCGCGTCAGGCAACGGCAAGATTGCGAACGAGGTGGAGGCTACGACACGATTCCCCGACGCAGCAAGCGCGTTCACCAGGTAAGCGGCGATGCCATCGTTCGACTTCCCTGTCAATAGGAAGTGACATTCCCGCCCCGTCGGGCGGCCTTTCGGGACGGAGTTTCGATGCTATTGACCCCAGCCGATCTCACCCTGTTCGCCGAGGCCAGCGGCGACCACAACCCGTTGCACACCTCGGCGGAATACGCCCGGCGGACACCGTTCGGAAAACCGGTGGCCCACGGTGTGCTCGCGGCGGTCGCCGCGCTCGACGAGATCGCGGGCGCGGTCGACGCGGACGGAATTCACGGCGCCGACGTCGAATTCCGGCAGCCGACCCAGCCGGGCATCACCTACGAAACAGCGGTTTCCCAGGAAGTGGGCGATCGAATTCGGGTCAGCGTCACCGACGGTGGGACGCCCTGCCTGAACATCACCCTGCTGCGCGGTTCCGCGGGGGAAACTCGGTACCGTCCGCGCACGCCTCGGCGGGAACCGCGCGTGGTGACCACCGGCGAATTGGTTCCCGGATTCTCGGTCACCGGTGCCTACGGGCCGGGGGACGCTCTCGACGCCCTGTGCGAGCGCTGGCCCGCCGCGGCCCGGTTGCTCGGCCGGTTTCCCCTGACCTGCCTGCTCTGGTGCAGTTTCCTCGCGGGAATGGAACTCCCCGGCCGTGACTGCCTGCTGAACGGCTTCTCCCTGCGTCTCCGCCCGGCGACGGCCACCGAGCCGCGGGAACTGGGCTACACCGCGGAGGTGGCCGATTTCGATCCCCGGTTCGGGCTGCTGACCACCGAAGGCCGGCTGCACGGCGGTGGCACCACGGTGGCCGAAACGACGCTGGAAACCCTCGTCCGCCGACCGGTCCCGGCGCCTTCGGCCGAGCGGATTCTCGAACTGCTGCCGCGTTCCGACCGGCTTCGCGGGCACGTTTCCGCCGTCGTCGGCGGCAGCCGCGGCCTCGGCGCGGCACTGGTGCTCGCGCTGGCGAGCCAGGGCGGCCGGGTGCTGGTCGGCCATCGCGGCACCCCCGGCGACCTGGCCGAGCTGGCCGCCCTTGGCGCGGAACTGGGTGGCGAAGTCGTTTCCTGCCCGGGCGACGCGACCGGGGCACGGTGGGCACAGGACGTCGCGCACGCCGCGGACCACGCGCTCGATCTCCTGGTGTGCAGTGCCGCGCCGCCCATCCGGCCGCTCCGGCTGGACCCGGCAGGGCTCGGCCGGGTCCAGGAGTTCGTGGCCGACGCGTTCGCCTTGGTCAGCGCACCGATGGCGGGCCTGCTCGACGCGGTGGACAAGGCAGGCGGCCGATGCCTCGTCGTCTCCTCGTCCGCGATCACCGCGCCACCCGCGGACTGGCCGCACTACGTCGCCGCGAAACACGCCGTCGAAGGCCTGACCCACTGGGCCGCGGCACAGCACCCGGCCACGGAGTTCTTCGTGACACGGCCGGGAATGCTGCTCACCGAGCAGATGAACACCCCGGCCGGGCGGGACGGCGCGGCGGCCACCGAACCGGTCGCCGCCGCACTGGTGCGCAGGCTCGCCGACGCCACGCCCGCGACAGGGCGGCCCGAATTGCTGGCCCTGTAGCCCCGGCGTGGGGGGGGGGCGCCCCCCCCGCGGCCGCCGCCGCCCCCCCCCGGGGGGGGGGGGCCCCCCACAAACACCCAAAAGGACCAG
>NZ_JBHYIK010000003.1:16710-44485 GCF_042739735.1 Amycolatopsis sp. NPDC059027
GAGCGCGCGCGCGCGCGCCCCGGGGGGGGCGCCCGCCCCCCGCGCGGGGGCCGCCCCCCCACCACCGTTGGTGCGCGCGGCCCCAAAATATGACCGGAAGTGCAGCGGAACTAGCCCATTGGCATGAAGTTCCGTGCCTTACTTCATAGACGATGGCGGAGAAATATAGCTATTCGGTAACTTTACCGTGATCACTGCCAGGGCAACGGCACGTACTCGGCTGAGCAAGACGGGCACTAGGGGGCTTGGGGGTATGTCAAGGTCTGTCACCTTACGCGGGCGCACGAAAGAATGCCAGGAGATCAAGAGACTTTTGTCGGGTATCGACGAGGTTACCGGTCAGGTAATACTCGTTGAAGGATCACCCGGCATCGGCAAGTCAAGCCTTCTGCAGAAAACCCGCATCATGGGAATCGAAATGGGATTCCGGCTCGCCCCGCGTACGATGAACCTTTTCGGTTCCGCGCACAGCCACTGCGCCGCCCGTTCCTGGTTCGACGAGCAGCCGCAGGCGCAGCCGCTCCTGTTGCTCGTCGACGACGCGCAACTCGCGGCCCCGGAGACCATCCGGCAGCTGGACTGGCTGCACTCGGTGCTCGCCACCCGCCCGCTGGCGATCGTGCTCGCCCGCATTCCCGGGATGGGCGGACCGGAAATGAACCGCCTGCTCACCAGGAACAGCACGCAGGTGGAGCGGCTGGCCCTCGGACCGCTCGACCGGACGGCGGTGCGGGAGTTGCTGGCCGATCTCCTCGGCGCCGCCCCCGACGAACGGCTCATCGCGCTGGCCGGCGACGTCGGCGGCAACCCGCGGCTGATCGTCGACCTGGTCACCGGCCTGCGCGCGGAACACCATCTGGAGATCTTCGACGGCTGCGCGCACCTGTCGGCCGACGTCCTGCCCGGCCGGTTCCGGACCACGCTTGTCCACATGGTGCGAAGCCTCACGCCACTGACACGCAAACTGGTCCAGGTCGGTGCCGCACTCGGCCCCCGCTTCCGGCTCGTCGACGCGGCACGCCTGGTCCAGGAGACGCCCGGCAACCTGCTGCTGAGCGTCGACGAGGCCATCGCGGGCGGTCTGCTCGTGGAGGCCGGCGGACAGCTCGCCTTCCCGGGACAGCTGCTCTGGCGCGGCGCCCTGGAGTCCGTGCCCGCCAGCGTGCTCGTCGCCATCAGGGCGGAAATGTCGTCAACGGACACGAGCCGGGTAAGCGCTTCCGAACCGAACGAACCGAACGAACCGGACGAACCGGCCACGAGCCAGGAACCGGTGCCGGACGAGCGGACGTCAGGCTGGGCCGAGCTGACCGACACCGAACAGCGGGTCGCCCGTCTTGTCGGTGGCGGGATGACCAACCGCCAGGTGGCGCGCAGCGCGCGCATGTCCAGCCACACCGTGAACTACCACCTGCGCAGCATCTACCGGAAACTCCGGATCCGGTCCCGCGTCGATCTGGCACGGCTCATCTACCAGAACGGACCGTGACCGCGTGATCGTCCACTTCGGACAGAAGCCGCGCCGTCGTCGGGGTCGCGGCGCACCGCTCCGCCGCGTACCGCAGGGCGAGCCGGTGGTAGTCGAGGGAAAAGTCCGCGACGGCGTCGGCGACCAGGAAAGGCTGGACGTCGTGAGAGAACGCTTCACACGCCGTCATGAGGCAGCCGACGTGGGCATACACCCCGCAAATGATCAACTGGTCGCGATTCTCGTCACGCAGGAACTCCAGTAGCCCGGTCCGATGAAAGGCGCTGTACCGCCATTTGGTGAACACCACGTCGTCCACCTCGGGCGCCAGCTCGTCGACGACCTTGCGTTCTTCGGGCGCCACCGTCATGCCCGCGCCCCAGAAGTCCTTGAGCAGACCACGTTCGCTGTCGCTCATCCCGCCGGGCTGCGCCGTGTAGGTCACCGGGATTCCCAGTTTCGCGCACGCGGTGCGTAATGCCACACAATTGCGCACCAGGTCGTCCCTCGGCCCGGCACCTTCGGGGAAGGCGGAGACGAAGTAGCGCTGCATGTCGTGCACCAGCAGTACCGCGCGACGCGGATCGAGCCGCCAGGTGACGGTGTTCTCCGGAATGTCGCTCTCACTGGGCATCGCGTACGCGGCGATGGCTGGCAATCCCACGGTTTGCCCTTCCTGTCAGCCAAAAACTCCTTCCCCACGGTAACGCCCGGATTCGCCGGGCACATCTACTCATTCGAGCTGCGCGGTTACACGCAAGAGTAATTGCCCGGGGCACCGTGATTGCCCGAGGCTGGGTTCCGTCGCGTTGAAGGGAGTGGAGAACATCATGGTGCGGGAGCCGTCCGTGCACAGCCTGAACGCAGGCGGGGTCGTCACCAGGCCGAAGGAATTCCCCGGGGTGTCACTGCCCGGCCTCGACATTTCGGCGAGCCCGGTCGGCCTCAGTTTCGGGGCGGACATCGCGCTGCCGGCCTGGTGCAGGCTGGGTGCCCACGTGTCGACGCTGGGCATGGCCTCGGCGTGGTGGATCGGCGACTGGCTCGTCTACGGCCAGGACCGGTACAAGGATCGCTACCGGCGCAGCATGTCCGAGCATTCCCTGGACTACCAGACGTTGCGCAACTACGCCTGGGTCGCCCGCAGAGTGGAACACCGCCGCAGGCGGCGTTCGCTGAGCTTCCAGCACCACGCCGAGGTCGCCCGGTTGCCCGGTGAACAGCAGACCCGGTGGCTGGCCATGGCGGAGGAACGCGCGTGGTCCCGGAACACGCTGCGCCGCCAGCTGCGGGGACTCCCCGAGGCGAAGCCGCGCGCGGCGAGCCCCATCCGCCTCGACGTCCCCGCCGAACACCGGGACCGCTGGCAACAGGCCGCGGACGAGGCCGGGATGAGCCTCACCGCCTGGGTGATCAGCCGCCTCGACGACGCCGTGCCCGCCTGAGCCGCCGTACAGCGGGTTGTCCTTTGTAGACAGTAAGCCAATGGGGAGGAGAAAGGCGTGGGCACGCTGCTGATCAACAATCTCGGCAGGCTCATCACCGGCACTCGCGGCGCGAGCGCGCTGCTCGGGCACGCCAACATGCTCGACCCACCGTACGACAGATACCTGCGGGCCCAGTCGCACCGGACGGTGTGGCTGGCTCGTCCCGGCGACGTCATGATCGTCCCGACCCCGATCGACCGGCAGTTCCTCGAGTACGCCACCGGCCTCCGCGGGTTCGGCCCCGCGGACCTCACGGTGCTGGGACCCGGCACCGCGCACACGGCCGGCTTCGCCGAAACGGTCACACGGGCGATCGCCGACCGGCGGGCCGAAAAGGCGTGGCCCTACTACTTCGATCGGACGGCGGCCGCGCTCGTCCGGTCACTGGACCTGCCGGTGCCCGGATTCACCGGCCAGGGCGGCGCGGAACTCCTCAACAGCAAGGTGATGTTCCGGGCGCTCGCCGCGGGGATCGGCGTGCCGATCGCGGAGGGCGTGGTGCCCGCGTCGGCCGCCGAAGCCGAGGAGTACGTGTGGGCGGCGCTTTCGCTCGGCCACTGCGTGATCGTCAAACAGGACTTCCACGTCGGCGGACTCGGCAACGAGATCGCGAGCCCCGGCGAGCGGATCCGGCCGATCGGCGCCCGGCAGGTGCACCACTGCACCGACCGGGAGAGCGTCGCACGATTCGTCGCGCGGCACTGGAAAGCCGGGCACGCCGAACACGAACACCGCGTCGTCGTGGAGCGCTACACCCCGGATTCACGGTCGATCTACGTGGGCTTCCACCTGACCGACGACGGAGCCGAGGCGTACGGGCACGGCGAAATGCGGATGACGCCCATCATCAACGGCCTGATCACCCCCAGCCCCGCCGCGTCGTCCCCCGCCTTCGCGGAGTTCCTCGGCCACGCCGAGCGGCTGGCCGACGCGGTGCGGGTGATGGGATACCGCGGGCAGCTCAGCGTCGACGGCGTGCTGACGCCCGGCGAGGACGTGTTCCTCACGGAGTTCAACGCGCGTTCCGGTGGCGCCACGCACAACCACTGCATCATGAGCCAGCTGGCGGAACCCCACGGTGAAACCGACCGGATCATGCTGGACCGGCGCCGCTGCACCCTGCCCCCGTTGGAAAAGCTGCTCACCACATTGGATGGCGAAGGACTCGGCTTCGACACCACGCGCCGGTCCGGTGTGGTCGTCACGGTGCACGACGGCGGCACCGGCCGCGAGACCGGCGAATTCTGCGCCGTCGCGGAAAACCTCGAAACCGCCGAACTACTGGAGAACGACGCCGTCGCGGCGATCCGCGGCCTGGGCGGCGCGGTGGCCGAAGCGGAGTCCGAGACCAAGGAGCAGGTATGAAGATCGGCGTGTCCACCTTCGTCACCGACGAGGGAATCGGCCCGATCGACCTCGGGCGCGCGCTGGAGGAACGCGGATTCGAGTCGTTGTTCGTCGCCGAGCACACGCACATCCCGGTGAAGCGGGAAACGCCGTACATCCCGAACCGGGAGATGTACTGGCCCGCCTACGGCGAACTGCCGAGGATCTACTACCGGACGATCGACCCGTTCGTCACGCTCACCGCGATCGCGGCGGTGACCCGGCGGCTGCTGCTCGCCACCGGTGTGGCACTGGTGGTGGAACGGGAGCCGATCAACCTGGCCAAGCAGTTCGCGTCACTCGACCTGGTTTCGGGCGGCCGGGTACTGGCGGGCGTCGGCGCCGGGTGGAACCGCGAGGAGATGCGCAATCTGGGCACCGACCCCGCGACACGCATGGCGCTGGTGCGCGAACGTGTGCTCGCGATGAAGGAGATCTGGAGCAAGGAATCCTCGGAGTTCCACGGGGAGTTCGTCGATTTCGACCCGATCCGCTCCTGGCCCAAACCGGTGCAGCGGCCGCATCCGCCCGTCCTGGTCGGCGGCGACGGCCCCGGTGTGCTCGACCGGGTCGTGGAATACGGCGACGGCTGGGTGCCGATCCTCGCCAAATCGGTACCGGTCCTGGCCGAACGCATCGCCGAACTCCAGGGCCGGGCTGCCGCCGCCGGACGCGGTCGCATCCCCGTGACGGTCTACGGCGTGCCACCGGACGCCGAGGTCATCGGCGAGCTACAGGAGGCGGGTGTGGATCGGGTGCTGCTGCAGCTCCCGACGACCCCACGGGACGAGTCGCTCGCCGAACTCGACCGGTTCACCCCGCTCAAGGAGAAGTACGGCGACTAGGACACCCGGCCGGAACGGAGACGGACCCATGCTTCCCCCTGTCGACTACGACAACCGCCTGCACGAGGGCTATGCCGGAGGACGCGCCTTGACCGCGACGGCGGCCGAGGTCTGGCGATCGGCCTTCGCCCGCAACGCACAACCGGAGCGCCCGCTCACCGTTCTCGACCTCGGGTGCGGAGTCGGCCGGTTCACCCCGGTGCTGGCCGACCTGCTCGGCGGGCCCGTTTACGGCGTCGAACCCGCCGACCAGATGCGCGCGGTCGCCGAAACCGAGAACAGCCACCCGGCGGTGCGCTACCTCGCCGGCGACGCCGCGCACATCCCGCTCGACGACGACAGCTGCGACCTCGCGTTGCTGTTCCTCATGTTCCACCACGTGCCCGACCGGGCCGCGGCGACGGCGGAACTCGCGCGGGTGCTCCGTCCCGGCGGCCGCGTGCTGCTCCAGAGCAGTTTCTCCGGTGAGCTCGAGGATCGCCGCTGGTTCCACTACTTCCCCAGGGCGCGCCGGATCGAGGACCGGATGTTCCCCTCGTTCGACGAGGTCGTCGCGGTGTTCGGCGCGGCGGGCCTCGTCCACCTCGGCACGGACCACGTCGAATGCGAGGTCGCACCTTCGCTGGCGGCGTACGCGGACAAGCTGCGCCACCGCGCGATCCCGACCTTCGAGTACCTGGAGGAGGACGAGACAGCGGCCGGGTTCGCGGCTCTCGACGCCGCGGTGGCGGCCGAGGAAAGTCCCACACCGGTCATCGAACCCGCGCGTCTTCTCCGGTTCGGTGCCGCTTCGGCACCGTGAACGGGGGTATTCCCGCAAGCACCTGACATGTGGTGACGGTCATGAACGGGCTGTCACACACCCGTCCGGGCGTTAAAATAACGTCAAGGTGCGCCGGGAAGTCTGGTCGGCAACAGTGCGAGTCGTTGCCGAAAGACCCCGGAGGATGTCCGTGACCGCTGCCAGACTGCGCCGTCCGGCGCAGGCCGTGAGCGAGTTCGCCCGTTACCTGCGCACCGAGACCACCGGCGGGATCATCCTGCTCGTGGCGACCGCGATCGCCCTGCTCTGGGCGAACTCGCCGCTCAAGGACAGCTATCACGCGCTCCGCGACTTCCAGGTCGGTCCCGATTTCCTGCACCTGAACCTGAGCATCGGCGACTGGGCCAAGGACGGCCTGCTCGCGCTGTTCTTCTTCGTCGCCGGGCTCGAGCTCAAGCGCGAACTCGTCATCGGCGAGCTGTCGCGGTTCAAGCAGGCGGTCCTGCCGGTCGTGGCGGCGATCGGCGGCATGGTCGTGCCCGCCGTAGTCGCGCTCACGATCGGCTGGGGCACCCCCGGCATGGACAAGGCGTGGGCGATCCCGGTCGCCACCGACATCGCGTTCGCGCTGGGCGTGCTCGCGCTGACCGCGTCGAACCTGCCGAGCTCCGCGCGGGTCTTCCTGCTCTCGCTCGCGGTGGTCGACGACCTTGGCGCGATCGTCGTCATCGCCGTCCTGTTCACCACCGGCTTCAACCTCACCGCCGCGGCCGTCGCCGTCGCCGCCCTGGCGTTGTACGCGTGGTTGCAGCACAAGCGGGTCCGCACCGCCTGGCTGTACGTCCCGCTGGCGCTGATCACCTGGGTCGCCGTGCACACGGCCGGGATCCACGCGACCATCGCCGGCGTCGCGCTCGGCCTGCTCACCCGCGTCCGCCCCGACGAGGGCGAGGCGGAGGCACCCGCGCTGCGGCTCGAACACCGCCTCCAGCCGTGGTCGGCGGCCGTCGCCGTGCCGGTCTTCGCGTTGTTCGCCGCCGGGATCACGGTCAACGCCGACGCGCTGAGCGCGGTGTTCACCACGGCCCTGCCGCTGGCGGTGCTGGGCGGGCTGCTCGTCGGGAAGGTCGTCGGCATCCTCGGCGCGAGCATGGCCGCCGTCCGGTTCGGACTCGCCGAGAAACCCCGCGGCATGGGCTGGCGCGACCTCGGCGCGTTGTCGCTGCTGGGCGGTGTCGGCTTCACCGTGAGCCTGCTGATCGCCGAACTCGCCCTGCCCGGCGAGACGAGCGAGCTGGCCAAGGCCGCAGTGCTGATCGCGTCCGCGATCGCCTCGCTCGCGGCCGCCGCGCTCCTCCTGCGCCGCAACCGCGTGCACGCGAATACGGATTGAGCGGCGACACTCCTGCTGGTCCGTCGCGCCCGTGATGGGAGCACGTGGCACGATGACCATCGTGAGCAGCCCCAAACACGAACGCACCGGCCCCGACGGCGTGGGGGCCGTGCCCTACCTCCCCCTGTCCAGCGCGGACGAGGCCGACGGCGAACAGTCCATCGGCAAGCTCGTCGGCGACGCCACCCAGCACCTTTCGACCCTGGTCAGGGCCGAGGTCGAACTGGCGAAGGCGGAGATCGCAGGCGAGGCGAAGAAAGGCCTCAAGGGCGCGATCTTCTTCCTCGTCGCGCTGGTCGTCGCGCTGTACAGCTCGTTCTTCTTCTTTTTCTTCCTCGGAGAGCTGCTCTCCGAGTGGCTGAAACGGTGGGCCGCGTTCGGCATCGTGTTCCTGCTGATGCTGCTCGCCGCCGTGGCCGCCGGGTTCCTCGGCTATCGCAAGATGAAGAAGATCAGGGCGCCCGAGCGGACGATCAACAGCGTCAAGGAAACCGCGGCGGCGTTCACCCCGCGTCAGGAGCCCGAAGGCGCGGACGGCGACCTGACGACCGCTCCCCGGCCCTGAGCGCACTCCGTTCCGAAGACGACAAGGTGCAGGCGACGCCCGATCCTTCGATCGTCCGGATCGACGGGCCGTGGGCGCATCGCGACGTCTCCGCGAACGGCATCCTGCTGCACGTCGCCGAACTCGGTGACGGTCCGCTGGTGGTGCTGCTGCACGGGTTCGCCGAGTTCTGGTGGACCTGGCACCACCAGCTCGTCGCGCTCGCCGACGCCGGATTCCGCGCGGTGGCGGTGGATCTGCGCGGGTACGGGGATTCCGACAAGCCGCCCCGCGGTTACGACGCCTGGACGCTGGCCGGCGACGTCGGCGGCCTGATCAAGGCGCTGGGCGCGCGCAAGGCCCATCTCGCCGGGCATGCCTGGGGCGGCATGCTCGCGTGGAGCGTGGCCGCGCTGCATCCCCGGCTGGTGTCCTCGGTGACGGCGATCGGTGCCGCGCATCCGCTCGCGCTGCGTTCCGCGGTGAGCCGGATGGCCTGGCTGCGCCGCGGCAGCCAGACCCGCGCGCTGGGGCACCTGTTCCGCTTCCAGGTACCGATGGCGCCGGAACGCAAGCTCGTCGAGGACAACGCCGTCGCCGTCGAGGACCTGTTCCGCGCGTGGGCCGGTCCGGCGTGGCGCGAGTCGGCGGATTTCCGTGACAGCGCAAGGACGTTCCGGCAGGCGATGCTCGTGCCAGGCGTCGCGCACAGCGCGCTGGAGTACTACCGCTGGGCCTTCCGCGCGCAGTTCCGCGGCGAGGGCAGGCGGTTCACCGACGCCGTCGGCTCCCGGATCACCGCTCCGGTACTGCAGCTGCACGGCGAGGCCGACACGTGCATCCTCCCGGACACCGCACGGGCCTCGGTGCGCTGGGCGGGGCCGCACAGCGCACCCCGGATCTGGCCGGGCGTCGGGCACTTCCCGCAGCTCGAAGCCCCGGAGCGCACCAGCGACGCACTTGTGGAATTCCTGAAGACACCGGCGAATCAGGCCAGCTCGAAGTAGTCGCACCCGCCGGTGAGCAGCGCGATCAGCGACTTCTCCAGTAGCGACATGACGTCCGACCGCAGCAGGTTCCGCGCCTCGTCGAGGGTGACGAACGCGAGGTCCTCGATGCCGTCGCCGACCGGCCGCACCGTGTCGGCCTGTCCTGCCTCCAGGCTGCCCGCGTCGAACACGAACATGAGCTGACCGGCCCAGCTCTCGTGCGGGCCGACCCACTCCAGCACCAGCAGGCGTCCGGGCGTGATGGTGAGCCCCAGCTTGTCGGAGAGCCTGCGCCGCGCGGCGCTACGCGGCGACTCCGCAGGCCCGACCACCCCGCCAGGGAGGTCCCAGAACGCCTTCAACGCCGGTTTGACCAGCAGGAGCCTGCCGTCCTCGTCGCGGAGCAGGACGTCGGCGGACACGGGTTTCCGCACCTGTTCCACGCAGGCCTCGGCCGGTCTCTCCCGACGTAGGGGGTCATCACTGCGACGGGGCACGGGTCTCCTTCGGGGTCGGGACCCCATTGTGCCCGCGCGGCGGCCTGTTGCGCCGCCCCAGTTCTGGTGCGTTATCGGTACAGAATCCGGACAACCCCGACGGATTCAGGCCTCCGGGACGCTCAGTCGATCCAATACCGCCGCTTGGCGGGTCGTCCGGGCTCCGTCGGCACGACGTTGTCCAGCCTGCCGCCGTTGGCCTCGATGACCGCGGCCGACCCGGCGTTGTCCTCGTCGCAGGTCACGAGGACTCGCCCCACGCCGACGGACCTGGCGATGACGAGGCTCTGCCGGAGGATTTCGGTCGCGTAGCCCCGGCGCCGGTACGGTGCGAGCACGCCGTAGCCGATATGCCCCTCGAACCGCTCGAGGTAGTCGTTGAGGACGTGCCGGACCGACGTCCTCCCCACGACGCGGCCGCCGACCTCGGCGACGAGGAACGTGGCCGGGACGATGCCCGGCGGCAGCCGCCTGCCGATCCGTTCGTCGCCGAGCCGCTCCAGGTACGCGCTCCACGACGTTCCTTCGTCGAAGGCCCAACCGAATTCGAACCCTTCGGGAAGCATCGCGCGATGCGCGGCCCGGAACGAATCCTCGTCCTCGATGCGAAGCGGCCGGAGTCGCAGGCCCGTACTGGCGGTCACTGGCTCAGCGTAGGGACCGAAACACGTTCTGCCACGCGAATATTCAGGAGGCGCAACGGCCGGTGCCCACGCCTGCCGTCTGTGAGGGCGCGGCGTCGACCTCGGCCCGGACCTGCTCGGCGGTCAGCGTGAACCCGGTTTCCGGGTCGTCCACCGCGGCGCCGAACACGACCCCGATGACCTGACCGCCTGGCGTGATCATCGGCCCGCCGGAGTTCCCGCTGCGGACCGGTGCCCGCACGGTGAACACGTCCCGCTGCACGGTGTTGGCCTCGTAGATGTCCGGCCCGCGCAGGTTGATCCGGCCGCGGATCCGCGCCGGGGTCGCCTTGTACGGACCGTCGAGCGGATAGCCGAGGATGATCGCGTTGTCACCCGCCTTCGCCGTCTCCGGCGCGAATTCCAGTGCCGGCGCCCGCAGCCGCGGGACCGCCAGCACCGCGATGTCGACCTCCGGGTTGAAGTACACGACCTGCGCCCGGAACTCGCCCGAGGTGCTCTCGATCGCGACCTGGTCGGTCCCGGCGACGACATGCGCGTTGGTCATGACGCGCTGCGGGGAGATCACGAACCCGCTGCCCTCCAGCGAACGCGAGCACGACGGCGCGTTGCCGCGGATCTTCACGACGCTGCCGTGCACGTCCGTCACGACCCTGCTGGCCTGCAACGCCGTGTCGGGCGGGCCGGTGTCGGCGGCGGGGGCCTTCTGGAACGGATCCATGGCGGCGGGGAAGCCCGAGGCGTCGAGCAGCTTGCGCAGCTCGCTCGGCAGGCCCTGCGCGGCGTCCGGCATGGCGTCGTTGACGCCGCCGAGCACCGTGGAACCGTTGATCGCCTTGGCGAGTCCGGGAATCGGCACGCTGGTCAGCGGGGTCGCGATCAGCCAGGCGACCACGAACACGACGGCGGCCTGCACGATGGCGCCGAGCGTTTTGTCCACTCCGGACAGTCGATCCGGGTTGACCTTCTGCCGGATCTTCCTGCCGACCCACACCCCGATGCCCTCGCCGAGCGCGATCAGGAAGACCACCGTGGCGAACGCGAACGCCACCTTCGCCACCGGGTTCTCGAACAGGCCGACGATGACCGGGGCGAGCTTGAGCCCGCCGATCGCGCCCAGCACCACGCCGATGAGCGAAGGCACCGCGATGATCACGCCCTGGAACGCGCCGGACACCGCCGCCAGCAGTGCCAGCACGAGCACCAGCACATCGACCCAGTTCACGGCTTACTCCTCGCCAGTCACGCCTCGACCGTCTTCCGCGGCGACGCGCGCCCGGTATTCGGCCAACGCTACGTCAAGGTCACGGACATCGCCGGGATCCCACTCCCGCTCCCAGCCGCCCAGGCCGAGCAGCACGGACAGCAGGCCGGCGGTGAATCCCCAGACGAACAATCCGTCGACCTCGAACGCGGGTCCCTTCCACGACGCGCCCGGTTTGCGCACCATGAACCGGTTCGCCGGATCGGCGAGATCGGCCAGCGCGACCCTGGCCACCGATGCCGTCTCCGCGGGATCGACCGCGTGGATCGGCGAAGGGGTTTCCCAATGCGCGAGCACCGGCGTCACGGCGAAACGCGACACCGGGACGTACAACTCGGGCAGTACCGCGATGGGACGGACCCCCGACGGCACGACGCCGGTCTCCTCCTCCGCCTCGCGCAGCGCGGTCCCGACCGGGCCGCCATCGCCTTCCTCGGCTCCGCCGCCGGGAAAGGCGACCTGCCCGGCGTGCGAGCCCAGCGTGTCGGCGCGGCGCAGCAACAGGACGTCCGGCCCCTCGGCCCGCTCGCCGAACAGGATCAGCACGGCCGCCGACCGGGTGTAGCGGTCATCGGGCGGGTTGAACCGGGTGAACGTCCGCGAGTCGACCTCGCCACTCACCTTGACGAGGGGACGAAGCCATTCCGGGACCGAGTCGGGCTCCACGAGCGGGCCGATCATGGGGCCCCTGCTGTTGTGGCTTCGATGGCTGCACGCACCTCGCCAGTGTCCCGGAACACGCGTGGGTTCGCGATGAACCGGACCTGCCCACCGGCGGTCACCAGGTAGGAGGCGGGCAGTGACGAAGGCAGTTTGAGCGCCTCCCGGACCGGCCCGGTCTGCCCCGGCCCGTCGTAGACCGACGGCAGGTGGACACCGAGCTGGGCGAGCAGGGCGAGTCCGTCTTCCGCCGGACTCGCCACCTGGACGCCGAGCACCTTCACCGCGCCGGGCTGACGCGCGTAGTCCTGGAGCACGGGCAGCTCCGTCCGGCACGGCTGACACCACGACGCCCAGACGTTGACCAGCACCGGACCGCCGGAAAGCGCTTGCCCGAGATCGACCTTGGCGCCGTCACCGAGACACTCCGCCGAGACCCCGCGCAGGGCTTCGACTTCGCCGGCCGAAGGGCTGGGGCAGGGCGAAAGCGCGGCCTTCGCACGCGCGTCGGCGAGCCCCGGCAACGGAGGCGTCTGCTTCGAGTCGCCACCCCTTGGCAGCAGCGCGACCAGCAACGCGACGGCGAGCACCGCCACCACGAGCGCCCACTTGGTGACCTTGGTCACCGGGGCGCCGCGAGCGCCAGGATGTGCTCGCGCTCCTCGCCCTTGACGAGTTTGGCGGCCTCCTCGAACCCGGTCGGCCCGGTGCCGTACGAGGGGCAGTCCTTGGCCAGCGGGCACGCGCCGCACGCCGGTTTGCGGGAGTGGCACACGCGGCGGCCGTGGAAGATCACCCGGTGCGAGAGCATCGTCCACTCCTTGCGGGGGATCAGCTCGCCGACGGCGTGCTCGACCTTGACCGGGTCCTCTTCGGTCGTCCAGCCCCAGCGGCGGACGAGCCGTCCGAAGTGGGTGTCCACCGTGATGCCGGGGACGTCGAAGGCGTTGCCCAGCACGACGTTCGCGGTCTTGCGGCCGACGCCGGGCAGCGTGACGAGATCCTCTAGCTTGCCGGGCACCTCGCCGTCGAACCGCTCCACCAGCGCCGCGCCCAGCCCCATCACGGAGTTCGCCTTGGCCCGGTAGAAGCCGGTCGAGCGGAGGTACTCCTCCAGCTCGGCGCGGTCGGCACCGGCATAGTCGGCCGCGGTGCGGTAGCGCTTGAAGAGCGCGGGAGTGACCATGTTCACCCGGACGTCGGTGGTCTGCGCCGAAAGCACCACGGCGACCAGCAGCTCCAGCGGCGTGGTGAAGTCCAGCTCGCAATGGGCGTCCGGATACACGTCGTCGAGGCAACGCTTCATGCGCCGCGCGCGTCTCACCAAAGCAAGCCGGCTCTCGCTGGCGTGGCCCTTGCGGGGTGCGTTAGTGGCGGCAGGAGGCACCCCGATAGCCTACGGGCGTCGTCGGACGAGCCGATGGGAGCACCCACCCGGTGGACGGCCGACACGCCAGAACACCACCTCGGCGCAGTTCAGGCCGCCATGAGCGAGGATCTGGAGTCAATGCCAAGCTTTGCCATCGAGTCACGCCTAGTCACCGACCGTAGTGGACGTCTGTCATGACCGTCTGGTTCGTCATCCTGGTGCCCTTGGTGATCATGTTCTTCGCCCTGTTCATGGAGCGGGTGGAGAGCAGGCTCAAGCACGTCGCGGTTCAGGAGAACGAGGTCGAGGAGTTCCTCGAGCAGGCGCAGCCCAACGAGGTCAGGGCCCTGTACGGGCACGGGATCGGCCGAGCGCTGGAGCTTTTTCGGCTACGGCGGCTCGGCGGGAGGGCAGCCAGGCTACGCGCGCGACGCGTGCGGAGTTAGGCTCCAGTGTCGAGCGAGATCGTTTCCGGCCGACGCGCGGCGCGCGGCGCGCCCGGGAGACGATCTCGCGAGCACACCCTAGACTGACGCGAAAGTGATGGGCGACACGTTTCCCGGCTACCGGGAGGCGGGTCGTTTCTCGATGAGGAGGCACCCGAGGTGGACGAAACCCTGGCCCGTGCGGGCATTTTCCAGGGGGTGGAGCCGGCGGCCGCTGAGGCACTGGCCCAGACCCTGGAATCCGTGGAGTTCCCTCGTGGCCACGTCATCTTCAACGAGGGCGAACCCGGCGACAAGCTGTACATCATCCAGTCCGGCAAGGTGAAGATCGGCCGCAAGTCGCCCGACGGGCGCGAGAACCTGCTCGGCATCTTCGGCCCGTCGGACATGTTCGGCGAACTGTCCATTTTCGACCCCGGCCCGCGGACGTCCAGCGCGACGACGGTGACCGAGGTGCGCGCGGTGACGATGGACCGCCCGGCGCTGCGCCAGTGGATCTCGACCCGGCCGGAGATCGCCGAGCAGCTGCTGCGCGTGGTCGCGCGCCGGCTGCGCCGGACCAACAACATGGTCGCCGAGCTGATCTTCACCGACGTCCCCGGCCGCGTGGCGCGGGCGCTGCTGCAGCTCGCGCAGCGCTTCGGCAGCCAGGAGGCGGGGCTGCTGCGGGTCACGCACGACCTGACGCAGGAGGAGATCGCCCAGTACGTCGGCGCCTCGCGCGAGACCGTCAACAAGGCGCTCGCCGACTTCGCGCACCGCGGCTGGCTGCGACTGGAAGGCAAGAGCGTCCTGATCCTGGACCCGGAGCGCCTCGCCCGCCGCGCCCGGTAGTACTGCGTTCGCGGGAGAGCCTACGTTCGCGGGAGAGCCCTGTTTGCCGAAAGCGCAAACGGGGCTCTCTTCGTAGTGTCCCTTGGGGGTCGAACCCCCAAACCCCCGCCAAGGGGCTTCGCCCCCTGGACCCCCGACCGTGGTCACCTTTGCTCGAGTAGGCACCCTGTGCGCACCGAAGGCCTCTTTCGGCTACTGCGTTCAGCCCATGTTGGTCACCTGTTCACCACGTCAGGGCTACCCCGCAGGGGTGAAGGCCACGAGACTGGCGGGGCCACGCGCCCCGACGAGCGTGGCTCGAACAAAACAAAGAGCCGGGCGCCACCCCCGACGTGGCGCACCGGCTCTTTGCTTGCGCGGACCATCCCCCGACGATTCGCGCTCCCCGCCCTCCGGATCAGGCCCCGACCCATATGCCGGAGGGAGCTGGGTGATTGTGTTGAGTTGTACAACCATCGCTGGCCCATACCCACGAATTCAAGGCCATTCACTCTCAAGGACGCTGACTCCCCGGTTTCGTTGCGCGAGTTCACGGAGAATCCACATAGCGTTACCGGATCGAGACCTGATCGAGGCGCCCGAGAGTTCCTGCTCCAAGCTTGACAGTGACGAAGGTGACCGTCAAACAACTGGTACTGGCGTACCAGTCCACTGCATACTGGTACATGTGTCCCAGTCTGTGTCCGCTGCCCACGAGAACCACACCTCCCTCGCCGACTACCGCACCGCGCTGACCACGCCCGGCTCCCGCGCCGCCGCCGTGGCGTCCGTGCTCGCGCGCCTGCCGATCGCCATGATCGGCATCTCCGCCATGCTCTACGTCCAGCGCGAGACCGGTTCGTTCGCGGCGGCGGGAGTCGTGTCGGCCAGCCTGCTGGCGGGCGTCTCACTGGGCGCGGTGGGCCAGGGCAGGCTCATCGACCGTTTCGGCCCGACCCGGCCGCTGCTGGTGACGACACTGCTCTTCGCGCTCGCCACGACCGGGCTGGTCCTGGCCATCGACGCCCACATGCCGACCGCGGTCCTGATCGCGCTGGGCGCCGCGACCGGCCTCACCCAGCCGACCGTGGGTTCGGCGTCCCGGGCACTGTGGACCCGGCTGCTGCCGCCCGGTGGCGCCCGCAACGCCGCGTTCTCCTACGAAGCGATCAGCATGGAGGTCTTCTTCATCCTCGGCCCCGGTTTCGCCGGGCTGCTGATCGCCGCGCCGTGGGCGGGCACGGGCATCGTGACCGGGACGATCACCATGATCATCGGCGCGACGACGTTCGCGCTGACCCCGGTCGTGCGGGCATGGGGCCCGTCGGCGAACCCGGCTGGTCGGCTGCTCGGCGCGCTGGAGAGCCCGGGGATGCGCACGCTCGCGCTGGCCGCACTGGGCTTCGGCGCGGTGATCGGCTTCGTCGAGGTCGCGGTGCCCGCGGCGGCGACCGAGGCGGGGCACGCCTCGATCGGCGGCGTACTGCTGTCGGCCTGGTCGCTGAGCTCGGTCGCCTTCGGTGTCGTCTACAGCCTGCGGCCATGGCCGAGGAAGCTGGGCTTGCGGCTGCCGGTGCTGCTCGGCGGCTTCGGCGCGCTGGTCGCGTTGCTGGCGCTGCCGTCGTCGCTGTGGGGACTTGCGGTGACGATGCTGCTGGCCGGTGCCCTGATCACCCCGCAGTCGACCACCCACTCCGCGACGATCGAACTCGTCGCGCCGGAGGGCACCGCGGCCGAGGCGTTCGGCTGGGTGCTCACCTCGGTGACGCTCGGGCTCGCGGCAGGCCAGTCGATCAGCGGCTCACTGGTCGAGCACGTCGGCACCTGGGCGGCGTTCGTGGCGGCGGCCTGCGTCGGCGTCGCGATGGGCGCGCTCCTCTGGCTGCTGCGCGGCACGGTCCGCCCGCCGCGCGCACGCTCGCCGAAGATCGCGACCACCGAACTTGTCGGTGCCGCCCGCTGACCTGCGGCATTGCCCTCGCCACGCCTACCCGCGCCGAAACGAGAGCAAAGGTCCCTCGCTCCCACCCGGCCACGATGCTCCGGGGGCGAGCCAGTGCGGAAGGCGGGCCGACGGGCAAAACGTGAGCAAAGGTCCCTTGCTCCACCCGGCCACCCTCCTGGCGCGTATGCCGTTAAGCTCGAACCTCAGGCGGCCTCGGCGGCGCGGACCGCGGCTTCGATCTCGGCGAAGCTCGGGTTGACCAGTGCGGTCGAACCGATGATCACCGTGGGCACGACCTCGTTCCCGTCCGCCACCGCGCGCACCCTGGCGGCCGCGTCGGGGTCCTCCCAGATGTTGAACTCGCGGATGTTCAGGTCACTGGCCCGCAACGGGCCCTCCAGCGTCATGCAGAAGGGGCACCCCGGCCGCCAGTAGTACTCGACCTCGACGTCACTCGTGCGAGCGTCGCTCATTCGCCAACCTCCGTAGAACGCAGATAGTCCAGCTGCGCCTGCACGCTCAGCTCGGCGGGCGCCCACAGCGCGCGGTCGACGTCGGCGTAGACGACCTCGACCACCTGACGCGGCGTCGCGTCCGTACCGAGCACCCGCAGGGCCGAACGCACCTGCTCCAGCCGCTGTTCCCGATGCGCAAGGTACTCACGAGCGGTCGAGGCCAGATTGGGAAGCTCGGGACCGTGCCCAGGCAGGCCCAGCGTCGCCGACGGCAGCTCGACGAGTTTGCGCAGCGAGCACAGGTAGTCGCCGAGGTCGTGCAGCACGGTCGTGCCGCGGCCGAGGATGGTGTCCCCGGTCAGGACCTGGCCGTCCATGCGCAGCGACACCGAGTCGTCGGTGTGCCCCGGTGTGTGCACGACCTCGATCGCCAGCCCGCCCGCCACGACGGTCTCACCGTCCACAAGGGACTCTCCGCCGAGGCACAGCGACGGGTCGAAGGCCCGCACCGGAGCGCCGACACGCTCGGCGAACCACGGCGCGCCCTCGGCGTGGTCGGGATGGTGGTGGGTGAGCAGCACCAGTTCGACCGCCCCGACGTCCGCGAGCAGTTCGAGATGCTCGAGATCCCGGTAGCCGGGGTCGACGACGACCGCGGCCTTCGCGTCCGGCGCGCGCAGCACCCAGCTGTTCGTGCCCTCCAGCGTCATCGACGAGGGGTTGTTCTCCAGCAGTACCGACGCCGACTCGGAAACCCGGCGCAGCACGCCGTACGCGGGGGCACTCACACTTCCTCCAACACGACGCGGACCTTGTCGCCTTCGCGGACCAAGGTCGGGGCGATCCGGGTGATGACGCGCTCGGCCGCAAGCGCTTCCTCGGCGGTGTCGAACGTGGTCAGCTCGTTGAGCGTCACCCAGGTCGGCGGCATCAACATGCGCTTGCCCGCCCTGGCGTCCTCGAGGGCTTCGGCAGGACGCTGCCAGCCCGAACTCGTCGCCTCCGACGTCGCCCCGTCCGCCTCCTGCCCCTCGGGCAGCTTCGCGAGAAAGAACCGGGTGTCGTAGCGACGCGGCTCCGCCTCGGGGGTGACCCAGTGCGCCCACGGCCGGAACAGATCGGCCCGCAGCGTCAGCTCCGCACCGGACAGGAACTCCGCGAGCGAAACCCTGCGCGCCAGTAGATCCTGCCGGGCTTCGGCGAAGGGCGTGACATCGGTCACCGGCACATCGCCGATCCCAGCCACTAGGACGCCGCACTCCTCGAACGTCTCTCGCACCGCCGCACACACCAGCGCGCGGGCGCCGTCCTCGGTGGCGCCGAACAACTCGCCCCACCAGGCCGGGTCGGGACCCGCCCAGCGCACGGACGCGTCGGCGTCGCGAGGATCGACCCCGCCGCCGGGGAACACGGTCATGCCCCCGGCGAAGGCCATGCCCCGGACCCGGTGCTGGAGAAAGACCTCGAGGCCGGCGCCCCCGTCACGCAGAAGGATCACCGTGGCGGCGTCCTTCGGCGTGACGGGCGGACCGTCCTCGTTGGCCCGGGTACCGACCCCGGCGCCGACCGGGATGTCGAAGATCAGCTCGTCAGGAGAATCAGGCACCCCGGCAACATACCTCCGGACTTCGCCGATACCTCAAGCGTTCCAGCGATCTCCGCCACTCCGCGACGCGCCGTTGAGCCGGATCTTCGCGGCTTCGGCGCGCTCCCGCTCGGCCAGTTCGGCGTGCAGCTCACGCAGCAACGCCCGGTCACGCTCGCTCAGGCTCGGATCGTCGAGATCCAGCGCGGGCAGCTCGACGACCTCGTGCATGCTCGGCTTGCCCGCGGCGATCTCGCGGCCCTTCTCCGGATCCTCGGCCAGCGCCCGGCGCAGCTGCGCCACCTCGGCCGAAGTCAGGTCCGAGGTGCGCTCGGCCCGCGTCTCCGACCGCGACTTGCGCGCCGGTTGCTCGGGCGGTGCGGCAGGCGCGGGCGCCGGCTGCGGTGCCGGCGCCTGGACGATCGGCACCACCGGGGCCGGCGCCGGTTCCGGCGCCGGTGTGCGGATGCCGTGCCTGCTCGGGGTCTCCGCCACCGGCTCGGGAGCCGGCACCGGGGCGGGCGGCGGCGCCGGCGCGACCGGCTCGGGCCGATGGTAGCTCGGCGCCTGCGTGCTGCCCGCCACCCAGACCGGGGTGGCCGCGGCGCCCGCGGACTGGTGGTACGCCGAGCGGGCGACACCGGGGCCGCTGACCTCGACGACCGAACGCAGGCCCGCGCGGCGGAGCGCGGAGTCGACGCGGAAGGCCACCGCGGGCGGGTTGCCCTCGGGGCCCAGCTCCACGAGCACCACACGCTGCGGCAACGCGCCCGGCACACTGCCCGCCGGGGTGATGCGCCACACCGCGTGCACGGAGCGGACGTCCGGGAGTACCTGCAGGGTCCGGTCGAGCGCCTCGGCGAGCCCGAACTCCGGCTGGTTCTCCCCGCTGAACCGGTGGTTGTGCACCTGTTCGGCTTCGTCGACGAGCAGGTCGTTCGCGAGTGTCGCGTCCGAACGGCTCATCTCCAGCACGAGCGCCAGCTCGCGCTGTTCGGCCGAACTCACCGTGATCTTCCCGGCGATCAGGGTGCCGGTGGTGAGTTCGACCGCTTCGTCGATGTGGGCATGGGCGATCAGTTCACGCGCTTCGGTCAGCGCGCTGTCGTCGATCCGGCCGGCCAGTGCCAGCAGCAGATTGTGCAGACGCAGCGGTACCGAAAACCCGTCCATCGGCGGGGCGTCGTGGACCTCCACCATGTGCTTGCTCCCTCCCAGCTCGCTGGCGGAGCGAGCGCTATGCGGCTACCAGACGATTCCCGGTGCCCACGGCACCGAGACACACCAGCTCGGAACTCGCGAGCGCTGCCCGGTGGTATCCGGGCAGGTCGAAGCGCGGCGGGATGACCTCGACGCTGGGCTCTTCGTCGCCCAGCACCCGCAGCACCCGCTGCAGCTCGCCGGTCAGCCTCGGCAGGCCGGACAACGCCGTGACCAGCAGCACGCGCTTGGTCCCGGTCTCACCGACCACGTCGAGGTGACGCCAGCTCTGTCGCACTTCACCCACGTCCGGGCGACCACGCAACGTTGCGTGCATCAAAACGGACACGGAATCGACAGAGTTCACCCATTCGGGCGCACTCTGCGTGAATGTGTACCGGGTCTCGGTGACGTCGTCTACCCCCAGTGTGGAACTCACCTGGTGCCAGTCGGCGCCGTGCGGGATGAGTCCCGCGACAAGCAGGCGGTACTCGGTTTGATCAAGGTCAATCCTGTGCTTTAGCAAAGACCTCGGGAGCGTCCTGGCGAGCGTGCCCATCGCGCCCTCGCCCAGCCAGTCCCGGAACCGCCAGAGCAGCTGGTCGGGCAGCCGCCCGGCCAGACGGAGCAGCAGTTCGTGGGTGGCCTGTTCGATGTCGGGGTCCATCACCGCACCTCCACGATCAGTTCGATCTCGACCGGCGAGCCGATCGGCAGCTCCGCGACGCCGACGGCCGAGCGCGCGTGGATACCCGCCTCGCCGAACACCTCGCCCAGCAGCTCGGACGCGCCGTTGACCACCGCGGGCTGGCCGGTGAAGCCCTCCGCGGAAGCGACGAAGCCGACGACCTTGACGACCCGGACGATCTCGTCGACGCCGACGAGCGCGTGCACCGCGGCGAGCGCGTTGAGCACGGACGTGCGGGCGTGTTTCTTCGCCTCTTCGGGGCTGACCTCCGCGCCGACCTTGCCCGTCGCGGCGAGGACGCCGTCGACGAAGGGCAGCTGGCCGGAGGTGTAGACGTGCGAACCGCTGCGCACGGCGGGCACGTAGGCCGCCAGCGGCGCCGCGACCCCTGGTAGTTCGATACCGAGCTCGGCTAGCCGATCGCTCCAGGTCATCGAGGGTTTCCCCTTCATCCATCCATGCCCCCGCCACCGCCCTCAACGGAGCAGCGGGAGCTGCACAGTTCTGATTATTTGGCTCGTTTGAGGTACGCGACGTGCTGCTCGCCCGTCGGGTTGGGCAGCACGGTGACCAGCTCCCAGCCGTCCTCGCCCCACTGGTCGAGGATCTGCTTCGTCGCGTGGATCAGGAGCGGGACGGTCGCGTACTCCCATTTGGTCGTGCTCATAGCCGGGGAGCGTAGCCAAGCTGACAAGCCCCGCGGGGGCGCGTCCGGAAAACCGCCGCGAGTAATCACGTAACGACTCGCCGAAACCGGTCCGCTTGTGGTTCACTTCACACCTACTCACGAGTAGATAGGACGTGACCATGCGGACAACGAAGTCCCTCGCCGCCGCCATCCTGGCCGCGGCCCTCGCGCTGATCTTCGCCCCCGCCGCCAGTGCGTCGAGCGAGCTTCCCGTGCCGTGGACCGCCGCCGACGCCGTCGCGGCCCAGCTACGCAACCCGGACGGTTCGCCGCCCGGCGCCAACGACTTCTCATGCAAGCCGAGCGCCACACACCCGCGGCCGGTCGTGATGCTGCACGGGCTGAGCGCCAACCAGACCGTCAACTGGAACACCTACAGCCCGCTGCTGAAGAACAACGGGTACTGCGTGTTTTCCCTCACCTACGGCAAAAACGGCCTCGGACTGCCGATCTACCAGCCGGGCGGCCTCAACCCGATGGAGCAGTCCGCACGGCAGATCTCGGCGTTCGTCGACAAGGTGCTCGCCGCAACCGGGACGTCCAAGGTGGACATCCTCGGCCACTCCGAGGGCACGCTGATGCCGTCCTACTACGTGAAGTTCCTCGGCGGCGCGTCCAAAGTGGACAAGTACGTGAGCCTTACCCCGCTGTGGAACGGGACCACGCTGCTCGGGCTCTCACAGCTCTACCAAGCCGGGAAGCTGATCGGGCTGAGCCAGCTCATCAGCGGTGTGCTCAGCCCGGCGTGCGGATCGTGCACGCAGTTCCTGTCCGGTTCGGACTTCCTGGAAAAGCTGCACAGCGGCAACGGGGTCTTCCAGCCCGGCGTGAGCTACACGAACATCGTCACGCGCTACGACGAACTCGTCATTCCCTACACGAGCGGCCTCGGCTCCGGCCCGAACGTGCGCAACATCGTCCTGCAGGACACCTGCGCACTCGACACCTCCGAGCATCTCGGGCTGGCCTTCGACCGCAACGCCGCGGGCCATGTCCTCAACGCCCTCGACCCGGCGCACGCTGAACCCGTGCCCTGCCGCCCCGCCTCCATCTTCGGCAGCTGACGTGCCGTGAAGGCCTCCTTCACAGCGTTGAGCGCTGTGAAGGAGGCCTTCACGGACCGCTAACGTTGAGCCGTGGAGACCTGGCGGATCGTCGCGACGGTGCTGCTGGCCGCGGCCGGGCTGCCGCTCGTGCTGGCCGTGATGGCGAAGACCCGGGACCGGACGAACAGCTCCGGCCAGGTAGCGCTCTCGGGCGTCGTCACGCTGACCGTGCTCGCGGTGCTGGCTGTGCTGATGCTCACGGTGCTGCCCGGCGTGGCGACCTGGGTGATCGTCGCCGTCGTCGCGGCAGCGGTCAGCGTCATGATGCTCGCGAGTTAACGCCTGTTTTAGGGTGATCCGGTGACAACTCCCACCACCGGCTGGTCCGACGAGCTTGCCCGCGCCCGGCTGCACTTCGTCACCGGCAAGGGCGGGACGGGCAAGACCACGCTCGCCGCCGCGCTGGGTCTCGCGCTGGCCCGCGAAGGCAGGCGTGTCCTGCTCATCGAGGTCGAAGGCCGCCAGGGCATCGCGCAGCTCTTCGACACCGAGCCGCTGCCGTACGCCGAGCAGCGCATCGCCGCGGTCCCCGGCGGGGGCGAGCTGCGCGCGCTGCACATCGACGTCGAAGCGGCGCTGCTCGAATACTTCGAGATGTTCTACAACCTGGGCTTCGCCGGACGGACGCTGCGCCGGATGGGCGCGATCGAGTTCGCGACGACGCTCGCGCCGGGCCTCCGGGACGTCCTGCTCACCGGGAAGATCAAGGAGTGCGTCGGCCGCACCGAATCCGACGGCCGCCACACCTACGACGCCGTCGTCGTCGACTCGCCACCGACCGGCCGCGTCGTCAAGTTCCTCGACGTCACCAAGGCACTGACCGATCTCGCCAAGACCGGCCCGATCCGTGGCCAGGCCGACGGCGTCGTCCGGCTGCTGCACTCCGGGGAGACCGCGGTGCACCTGGTCACCCTGCTGGAGGAGATGCCGGTCCGCGAGACCGTCGAGGCCGTCGCCGAACTCGACGGCGCCGACCTGCGCCCCGGCGCCGCGCTGGTGAACCGGGTCCGCCCGCCGCGGCTACCCGCGCGCTCGGTGACCGCCGCGGCCGACGGGCGGGTCGACGCCTCCCGCGTCCGCAGTGGACTCGCGTCGGCCGGGCTCAAGCTGCCCGACGAAACGCTGGACGCGCTGGTCGAGGAGACGGTCGAGCACGCCGTCCGGGTGGCCTCCGAACAACGCGCGCGGGAGCAGCTCGCAGAGGCCGACCTGCCGACGCTGGAGCTGCCGGAGATCAACGAGGGCATCGACGTCGCGGCGCTGTACGACCTGGCCGAGGCGCTGTACGACCAGGGAGTGCGCTGATATGACCGCGATCGACATCGACGCCCTGCTCGACGATCCGCAGAGCCGCGTGATCGTCTGCTGTGGCTCGGGCGGCGTCGGCAAGACGACCACCGCGGCCGCGCTCGCCCTGCGCGCGGCCGAACGCGGCCGCCAGACCGTGGTGCTCACCATCGACCCGGCTCGACGGCTCGCGCAGGCGCTCGGCCTGCGGGAACTCGGCAACCACCCGCGTCAGGTGCAGGTCGCGGGGTTCGAGCCGAAGGGGGAGCTGTGGGCGATGATGCTCGACATGCGCCGCACCTTCGACGACATGGTGCGCAAGCACGCCGGCCCGGAACGCGCCGAGCAACTGCTGCAGAACCCCTTCTACCAGACCATTTCCACGTCGTTCTCCGGCACGCAGGAGTACATGGCGATGGAAAAACTGGGCCAGCTCGCGGCCACCGACGAATGGGACCTCATCATCGTCGACACTCCGCCGAGCCGGTCCGCGCTGGACTTCCTTGACGCGCCGACGCGGCTTTCGAGCGCGCTCGACGGGCGGATGATCCGCCTGCTCACCGGGCCAGCGAAGGCGGGCGGGTGGGGCCTGCGCAAGGTGGTCAACGCCGGGTTCTCGATGTTCGCCAAGGCGGTGTCGACGATCATCGGCGGTCAGCTGCTCACCGACGCGTCGGCGTTCATGCAGGCCTTCGACACCATGTTCGGCGGTTTCCGCGAACGGGCCCGCAAGACGGCCGAGCTGCTGCGGTCGGCCGGGACGTCGTTCCTGGTGGTGGCCGCGCCCGAGCCGGACGCCCTGCGCGAGGCGTCCTACTTCGTGGAGCGGCTGTCCGAGGAATCGATGCCGTTGGCCGGGCTGGTCGCGAACCGGACGCATCCGGTGCTCGCGCCGCTGTCCGGCACGGAGGCGCTGGCCGCGGCGGAGTCGCTGCAGGAGGGCAACACGAGCGCGCCGCTGGCGGAGGCCGTGCTGCGGCTGCACGCGGACCGCGTCGCGCTCGCCGACCGCGAGACCCGGCTGCTCGCACGCTTCACCAAGGCGCATCCCGAGGTGCCGCTGGTGCGGGTGCCCGCGCTCGCCGGCGACGTCCACGACATCGAGGGCCTGCGGGACATCGGCGCCAAGATGGCGGGCTGAAACCCGGGTTCCGCGGTCGCTGTAACGCCATGACCGTGGCGCCGATGTCCTCGATGACGCGTCGGCGACACGCCCGGGCGGTATGCCCGTCCGATCGCGCGCGCGAGCATGCCCTGGGCGACGCGCACGAGACGTCGAATGTCCCGGACGCGTCGTCCAGAGCGAAGAACGCGGCGCTACCGTGCCGTCAGCTCACGCCGACCCTGACCTCGGCCTCGCGCTTGGCCGCCTCCAGCAGGTCCGCCCAGCTGGCGACGTCCGGGCGGCGGCGCAGCAGGGCCCGCCGTTCCCGTTCGGTCATCCCGCCCCAGACCCCGAAGTTGATGCGGCCGTCGAGCGCCTCGGCGAGGCACTCGGTCCGGACCGGGCAGCCCATGCACACGGCCTTGGCCCGGTTCTGCTCGGCTCCCCGGACGAACAGGCCATCCGGATCGGCGTCCCGGCAGGACGCGTTGATTCGCCAGCTCTGCTGGCTGGTGCTGTCCATTTGACCCCCAGCTCCTCCCCTGGTGATCGACACACCGCGGTGGACGAAGCCCCTCGCTCCACCCCACGAGCGTGTCTCCCTCTGCTCACGTCGACCTCCGGCACCTCCCCGGCGCCGGGCCTCCGTTCGGCCGAGCGACCTGTTCCTCGCGCTCGGCCATCCGTCGGCATTCTTCGTAAGACGTTGACGGACTGTAGGGGCCCTCGGTTCCCCCCGCCAAGCCCTAGCTTGCCTCCCGCTACCAGATGTCACCTCACGGGGTCTGTTTTGTCACCGACATCACACCTTGGCGGGTGTGAGGTCACAGCCCCACCACAAGCTCCGCGTACCCTGGCCCCGTGCGCAAAACGGATGGTCTTTTCAAGCTCCTCGGCCTCTGTCTGCTCGCGGGGGTGCTCGTCGCCGGGATACTCTTCCCGGTCGTCGGCGCTGCCGGCGTCGTGTCCAACCAGGCCAGCGAGACAGTCGACAAGACCTCATCCGACCTCGCCGACATCCCGCCACCGCTGGTCACCACGGTCACCGACTCGGCGGGCGCGCCGATCGCGTCGCTGTACAGCCAGTACCGGATCCCGGTGAAGACGGACCAGATCAACGACGCGATGAAGTGGGCGCTGATCTCGGTGGAGGACAAGCGCTTCTACGAGCACCACGGCGTCGACTGGAAAGGCACCCTGCGTGCCGCGGTGAGCAACGGCGCGGGCGGGGACACCCAGGGCGCCTCGACGCTGACCCAGCAGTACGTCAAGAACTACCTGATCAACGTGGTCAACCGGAACGACAAGATCGGGCAGGAGAAGGCTCAGGAGCAGTCCGTCGCGCGCAAGCTCAAGGAAGCCAGGATCGCGATCCAGCTGGAGACGAAGCTCTCCAAGGAGCAGGTCGTCGCGGGCTACCTGAACATCGTCGAGTTCTCGCGGCAGATCTACGGCGTCGGCGCCGCCGCGCAGGCCTACTTCGGGATCCCGCCGGAGAAGCTGAGCGTGCCGCAGGCCGCGCTGCTGGCGGGCATGGTGAACAACCCCATCGCGAACGATCCGTGGAACCACCCCGCCGCCGCCACCTCGCGCCGCAACCTCGTGCTCGACCGGATGGTGGAAAACCAGAAGCTCGCCAAGGCCGACGCCGACCGCTTCAAGGCCGAACCGCTCGGCGTCAGCGGCGACGGGCCGTCAAAGCCCGCCGCCAACTGCATCGGCGCCGGGCCCGAGAACGGGTTCTTCTGCCAGTACGTCGAGGACTACCTGCGCCAGCAGACCGGGATGTCCAAGGACGAGCTGTACTCCGGCGGCTACACCATCAAGTCCACGCTGGACAAGAACGTCAACCACGAGGCCAAGAACTCCGCCGAAGCCCAGGTCAAGAAGACCCAGAACAACGTCGCCAACACGCTCTCGCTGGTGCGGCCGGGCAAGAACCGCCACGAAGTCGTCGCGCTGGCGTCGAACCGTGACTACGGCACCGACCAGGCGCAGGGCCAGACCACCTACGGCCTGCCCTACGACGTCGCGAACGTGACCGGCGCGGGATCGACGTACAAGATCTTCACCGCGGCCGCCGCGATGGAACAAGGAAAGGTCGGGATCAACGACACGATCCAGACCCCGCAGAGTTACGCGTCCAAGGTCTTCACCGGTGGTGCCCAGAACTGTCCGAAGGTCGGTATCGGCACCTGGGCGTATTGCCTGAGCAACTACGGCGAAAGCAACTACGGGCCGCAGATGTCGCTTCAACAGGCGCTCGCCACTTCGCCGAACACTGGTTTCGTGATCCTCGAAGAAAAAGCGGGCATGAAGTCGGTCGTCGAGATGGCCAGCAGGCTCGGCATGCGGAACACGATGGCCTCCACCCCGGCCAACGGCGGCACCGTGGACCCGAAGTCCGAAAACGTCCAGGAGAACCAGAACCAGCTCTCCTATTTCGGCCCGAAGCCGAACTACCCCGGCCAAGGCTCGTTCACGCTCGGCGTGAGCCCGACCAGCAACCTGGAACTCGCCAACGTCGCGGCGACGATCATGAGTGGCGGGACGTGGTGCCCGCCGACGCCGATCGCCCAGGTCCTCGACCGCAACGGGAACCCGAAGCCCATCAAGGAACCCGCCTGCGAACAGGCCATTCCGGAAGGCCTCGCGAACACCCTCGCCGTCGGGATGAGCAAGGACGACCAGCCCGGCGGCACCTCGTTCAAGGCCGTCCCGCCGAACTGGAACGGCAGGCCGATGATCGGCAAGACCGGAACCACCGACACCAGCGCCTCCGCCGCGTTCGTCGGCGCCACCCCGCAGCTCGCGGGCGCGGCGATGGTCTTCAAGCACCCCGGCGGCACCGGAGGCGGGCTACGCGACGGAGGCCCCGGCAACGTGGTCTCGGTCGGGGATCCCAAGGCGGGAAACATGTTCGGTGGCGGTACCCCGGCGCGAACCTGGTTCGGCGCGATGGTCAACATCCTCAAGGACCAGCCCGCCATGCCACTGCCCGCACCCGATCCGAAATACCTGCGCGGCAACGACTGAGCACGAAGCGGGGGGGGGGCCCCCCCCCCCCGCCCCCGCCCGGGGGGCGCCAAAAAAAAAAACACAAACACATCCCCGCAAAAGAACAAACGCGGAGCGGGAGACGGGGAGC
>NZ_JBHYIK010000003.1:44495-63051 GCF_042739735.1 Amycolatopsis sp. NPDC059027
CCACACACAGGCGCCTGCCCCCAACCCGACGCCCCCCCCCCCACCCTAATTACGGGCGCGGCAACCAAAGCGCACGTGGGGGCCCGGGCCACCCCGGCCGGCCCCGCTTAGTCTTCACGAAAAAACAACCAATCCGGTTCACTGCCGTAATCCGCACCACGGTTCGGCCATTCGGCGGAACCCGGCTCCGCCGAAGACCGAAAAGATCAGCGGACCGCTAGTACACCGGCGAAGATCCGAAAAGGGTTCCGGCGGACAAACTCGAACGCCACGAAAACGACTACCCGACGTAGTCGAATCACCGGTGGAGATCAATCACCGAATTTCCCGGAACCGGCCAACACCAACCACCCATGAGCACGTATCCTGGACATTGTGAGCACGCTCAGTAACGCACGTACTTCTTCCGGGGCGACCATCGGCCGTCTCGCTTTGGGGACCCTCGCGCTCGGCACCGCGACCCTCGGTTACGCCATCGGCATCGAACGCCGCCACTGGACGCTGCGCACCGCCGAGCTGCCCGTTCTCGCACCCGGCGCCCGGCCGTTCACCATCCTCCACATCTCCGATCTGCACATGCTCCCCGGGCAGCACAGCAAACAACGCTGGGTCGCCGCGCTGAACGAGCTCGACCCCGACCTCGTGGTCAACACCGGGGACAACCTCTCGCACCGCACCGCCGTGCCGTCGGTGCTGCGCGCCCTCGGGCCCCTGCTCGACCGGCCGGGCGTCTTCGTCTTCGGCAGCAACGACTACTACGCGCCCAAACCCAAGAACCCCGCGCGCTATCTCATGCCCAAGGGCAAGAAGAAGCGCATCCACGGCGTCCACCTGCCCTGGCGTGACCTCCGCGCAGCCTTCGTCGAACACGGCTGGGTCGACCTCACCCACGTCCGGCGCACCGTCGACGTCGCGGGTCAGACCGTCTTCGCCGCAGGCGTCGACGACCCCCACCTCCGCCGCGACCGCTACACCGACATCTCCGGCCCCGCCGACCGGCGCGCCGCCGTCCGCCTCGGCGTCACTCACTCACCCGAACCCCGCGTCCTCGACACCTTCGCCACCGACGGTTACGACCTCGTCCTCGCCGGCCACACCCACGGTGGTCAGCTCCGCATTCCCGGATACGGCGCGCTGGTCACCAACTGTGAACTCGACCGCACCCGCGCCCGCGGCGCCTCCCGCTGGGGCGCCCACATGTGGCTGCACGTCTCCGCCGGACTCGGCACGTCACCGTACGCACCCGCCCGCTTCGCCTGCCCGCCGGAAGCCAGCCTGTTGACGCTGGTCCCGCGCGGATCCGAGCCCCAGAAGCCCCGGAAGCAAGCCCCGCGCAAAGCCCGAAACAGCGTCCGCTAGACTTCTTGTCGACCCACTGAGCAGTACAGCGGTAATCGGGGTGTGGCGCAGCTTGGTAGCGTGCCTCGTTCGGGTCGAGGAGGTCGTGGGTTCAAATCCCGCCACCCCGACGAGTAAGTCTGTAGGGCCCCGTGTTCGCGGAAAGCGCGAACTCGGGGCCTTACTCGTGTGTCTCCTGGGGGTCGAACCCCCAGACCCCCGCCAGGGAGGGCTTCGCCCCCCTGGACCCCCCGGCGGGTGGTTGCGTTCCGCTGTTTTGTCGCCGTTCGTTGTGTGTCGCCTTCCATCACGGGTGTCGCGTCTGATCACGTGAGATCTCCGCTTAATCACGTGAGGTCGCTGTTCAATCACGTGAGATCGTCGATTGAGCATGCGAGAGGTCGTTGTGGGGGTGGATTGGGGCTTCGCCCCTTGCCCCCGTGGTGGGCACCGTTGGTTGGTCGGTCACCTTGTTTGGTCACCGGGTGGCGGTTAGTTCTGTCCAGGATTGGGAGAAGGAGCCATCGCTGGAGTGGAGCCAGGTTTGGGCGGAGCGGGCGGCGGAGGCCAGTTGGTCTCGGTGTGGGACTGGAGTGGGGTTTGAGAGGGCGGCGGCCAGTCTGGATTCTATGTAGGCGGCCAGTTCTCGGTAGGTCATGTCTTCGCGGTGGCGGGTTCTTGTGGTGATGTTGGTGAAGCCTGCGGTGGCTACTTCGGTGGCTATGGTGCGTCCCGCGAAAGGGTTGCCGCCTGCTTGGCGGCGTAGGAGGTAGTGGCCGCGGAGGGCGGCTTCTACGTTGGCGGTTCGTGGGCGGAGTTTGGCTTTGCTCCAGTCTGAGGTGGAGATGGCCAGGGTGGCGCCTGGGCGGAGGACTCTTCTGAGTTCCGCCAAGGCTGCTTGGGGATCTTTCAGGTGTTCGAAGAGGGCATGACTGAAGGCGGCGTCTATTGTGGACGTTTCGAAGGGTAGGGCGTAGACCGACGCGGCCAGGAAGTCCACTGTGGACTTGTGCCTCCTGCTCGCCTTCGCGCGCGCCCTGGCGAGCTGGTCCAGGTTGGTGTCGACGCCGGTGACGTGGGCGCCGGGGGCCAGGTCGACGGTGATGGTGCCGGGGCCGCAGCCGAGGTCGAGGACGCGGGTGTCCGGGGCGAACAGCGGCAGCGCGAAGGCCGCGCGTTCGCCGGCGGTCCTGCCAGCCATCATGGACATGGCGTCTTCGCCGAACCCCGGCGCGTAACCCTCTGGCACGCCGCACACAGTACGGCCACGAGGTGGCAGGATCGAGGGGTGAGCACGCAGTCAGCCAAGCAGTACCCGTCCGCGCTGGTCCCGGACCGGCTCTTCGACGACGCCGCGGCCGAGACCCGCTGGCGGGCACGCTTCCACGCACCCCGCATCTCCGTCCCCGAGTGGGCCCGCGACGCACCCGACGCCAACGTCTACGTCTCCAACGCCAGCGGCGTCTGGGAGGTGTACGCCTGGGATCGCGCGACGGACACCCACCGCCGCGTCACCGACCGGCCCAACGGCACCTTGCACGCCACCCCCTCGCCCGACGGCCGCTGGATCTGGTGGTTCGACGACACCGACGGCGACGAGTTCGGGTCCTGGGTCCGCCAGCCGTTCGCCGACGGCGCCGCCCCGCAGAAGCCCGAGAAGGCCGTGCCGGACGTCCACGACGGCTACCCCGCCGGGCTGGAGATCGGCTCGCGCGTCACCGCGGTCGGCGTCTCGACCGACGACGGCAGCGAGCTGTTCGCGCGGATCGACGGCGAGACCCGGCGCTTCTACAGTCACGCCGACGACGCCGGGATCGCCTCGCTGTCCCGCGACGAGACACTGATCGCCATCTCCCATTCCGAACACGGGGACTCCCGGCACCCGGCGCTGCGGGTGCTCGCCACCGACGGGTTCACCACCGTCGCCGAGAAATGGGACGGCGAGGGCAAGGGACTGTCCGCGCTGGAGTTCTCCCCCGTGGCGGGCGACTCGCGCCTGCTGGTCCTGCACGAACGCCGGGGGCGCGAGGAGCTGCTGGTCTGGGACGTGCGCGCGGACACCGAGACCGAAATCGACCTCGGCCTGCCGGGCGAGGTCGTCGCGGACTGGTACCCCGACGCACGGGCGCTGCTCGTCGTCCACTTCCACCAGGGCCGTAGCTCGCTGTACCGCTACGACCTCGAAACCACCGAGCTGTCCTCTTTGGACACACCGGCCGGCCGGATCGGCGGCGCCGGCGTGCGTCCGGACGGCACGGTCGAGTACTCGTGGTCGAGCGCCGCGGAGCCGACGGCGGTGCGTGCCAGGAAGGCCGACGGCACCGACGCCGTACTCCTCGAACCTCCCGGCGAGCGCCCGCCCGGCTCGGCGCCGATCACCGACGCGTTCGTCGAGGGGGTCGGCGGCCGGATCCACGCGCTGGTGTCGCGGCCGGCAGACGCCCCGGAAGGCCCGCTCCCGACGGTGTTCTCCCTGCACGGCGGCCCGCACTCGGCCGACGAGGACCGATTCTCGGCATACCGCGCGGTCTGGCTCGACGCCGGTTTCGCCGTGGTCGAGGTGAACTACCGGGGCTCCACCGGCTACGGCTCGGCCTGGCGCGACGCGATCGAAGGCCGTCCCGGGCTGACCGAGCTGGAGGACGTCGCCGCCGTGCACGACTGGGCTGTCCAAAGTGGACTCGCCGACCCGGCGAAGTGCGTCGTGAACGGGGCGTCCTGGGGCGGTTACCTCAGCCTGCTCGCCCTCGGCACCCAGCCCGCGCGATGGGCGGCGGGGATCGCCGGAGTGCCGGTCGCCGACTACATCGCGGCCTACGAGGACGAAATGGAGCAGCTGCGCTCGTTCGACCGGGCGCTGTTCGGCGGCTCGCCCGAGGACGTTCCGGCGCTCTACGGCGAATGTTCGCCGATCACCTACGTCGACGCGGTCGCCGCGCCGCTGCTGGTGCTCGCCGGCGACAACGACCCGCGCTGTCCGATCCGGCAGGTCGAGAACTACCTCGACCGGCTCAGCGGCAGGGACGCGCCCTACGAGTTCTACCGCTACGACGCCGGGCACGGCTCGCTGGTGATCGCGGAAACCATCAAGCAGACGTCGATCGAGGTGCACTTCGCCCTGCGCGCACTCGGACTTCGCTGACGTTGGCACGTGCACTGAAGGCCACCTTGAGAGACTAGGACGCCCTCAAGGTGGCCTTCAGAGCACTGAGCGTTAGAAGCCGCGGCTCAGCGTCTTGAGCCGTCCGACGGCGTTTTCGGCGCCCTCGAACGACACGCGCACCGCGTCGCGGCCGAAGCAGAACAGCAGCAGATCCACCGGCGCGCCGACCACGGTCACGACGTCCGGGCCGGTCTTGACCGCCGCCTCCTGGCCGTCCGGGGTGCGCAGCGTGACGCCGACCGGCGATTTGCGCAAGTTCACCTTGGCGATCTGCCGCGCCGAGCGCCACGCCGCCGCGTCGCGCCGGGCATCCGGTTCGCGCGGTTCCCAGTCTGGCTGGGCACGGCGGACGTCCTCGTGGTGCACCAGGAATTCGGCGGTGTTGGCCGCCTCGTCCAGCGAACCGAACGAGGTCGGCCAGTACCAGGCCGGGCCCTGGCGGATCTTCTGGACCAGCTCACTCCACGGACGCGCGGCGTACGAGTCCTGGACACGCTGGGTGTGCTTGGCGAGCGCCGGGATCAGGATGCCGGGCGCGGCGTCCGGCCGGTGCTCGCGGACGAGCAGATGCGCCGCGAGATCGCGCGCCGCCCAGCCCTCGCACAGCGTCGGCGCGTCCGGCCCGACCTGCTCGAACAGCGTGCACAACGCCTGACGTTCCTCCGCGGCAACACCCATGCACCCGACATTACCCGCCGGTAGCACCGACAGCCAGCTAGTGGTGAAAGCTCGACACCTGGTTCTTCGACGGGCCGCTCTGCGCCTCCAGTTCGGGAAGGACGCGGGTCAGGTCGGCCAGCAGCAGATCCGCGAGGTCGTGGGTGAAGCCGTTGCGCACCACGATCCGCAGCACCGCGAGGTCGGTCCGGTTCTCCGGGAACGTGTACGCGGGCACGAGCCAGCCGCGTTCGCGCAGCCGCCGCGAAACGTCGAAGACGTCGAACGCGGTCACCGACTTCTTCGTGGTGAAGGCGAAGACCGGGAGCTGGTCACCGCGGGTCAGCAGTTCGAAATGCCCGAGCGCTTCGATGCCCTCCGCCAGGTACGTCGCGACGTCACGCGACGCCTGTTGCACGGCACGGAATCCTTCGCGTCCCAGGCGGACGAAGGTGTAGTACTGCGCGGCGACTTCGGCGCCGGGACGGGAGAAGTTCAGCGCGAAAGTCGGCATGTCGCCACCCAGGTAGTTCACGTTGAACACCAGTTCCGAGGGCAACGCCGCCTTGTCCCGCCACACCACCCAGCCGACGCCGGGGTAGACGAGGCCGTACTTGTGGCCGGAGGTGTTGATCGAAGCGACCCGCGGCAACCGGAAGTCCCACACCAGGTCCGGGTCGAGGAACGGCGCGATCATCGCGCCGGAGGCGCCGTCGACGTGCACGGGGATGTCCCAGCCGGTCCGCGCGGCGAGTTCGTCGAGCGCCGCGGTGATCTCGGCGACCGGCTCGTAGCTACCGTCGAAAGTGGACCCGAGGATCGCGACGACGCCGATGGTGTTCTCGTCGCAGCGGGCCACCGCCTCCTCGGCGGACAGGTGGTACCGGTCGCCGTCCATCGGCACCAGCCGCGGCTCGACCTCCCAGTACTCGCAGAACTTCTCCCAGCACACCTGGACGTTCGCGCCCATCACCAGGTTCGGCCGCCCGGTGCGGCCCAGCTTCGACCACCGGCGCTTGAGCGCCATCCCGGCGAGCATGCACGCTTCCGACGAGCCGGTCGTGGAACAGCCGATGACGTCGTTCGGGTCGGGCACGTGCCACAGGTCGGCGAGGATGGTGACACAGCGGCGTTCCAGCTCGGCCGTCTGCGGGTACTCGTCCTTGTCGATCATGTTCTTGTCGACGCATTCGGCCATCAGCACCCGTGCCTGCGGCTCCATCCACGTTGTCACGAACGTGGCGAGGTTGAGCCGGGCGTTGCCGTCGAGCATCAGCTCGTCGCGGACGAGCTGATAGGCGGTGTCCGGCGCGAGCGGGTCGTCGCCGAGTTTGTCGCGCGGCGGGACCAGCTGCGCGGCTTCCGCCGGATTCGCCCCGCCGAAGAGCGGATTCGTTCCCCCACGACGTGCCGGGTGGGACGGTTTTCCCTGATGCAGCACCATGATTCGCACGGTAGCGCTGTCCGGCGTCCAGGGCACCCCCGCGCCACCCGGCAGGGTCGGGGTCAGGCCTGCTGGGCCTGCCACATCCAGTGCGCCTTCTCCAGCGCCTGGGTGATCTCGATGAGCAGGTCCTGAGTGACCAGGTCGCTCTTGTCGGTCTCGTCGATACGGGCCCGCAGCCGCTCGATCAGCTTCGCGAGGATGTCGACGATCGCGGCGACCGTCGATTCCACGGACTGCCAGTTGTCCGGGTATTCGGGCGCGCCGGAGCTCTCGACGACCGTCCGTGCCTTGCCGTTCGGCGAGACGCCGATGGCGTTGGCGCGCTCGGCGACCTCGTCCACGTAGGTGCGCGCGGTGTCGACCAGCTCGTCGAGCTGGAGGTGCACGCTGCGGAAGTTGGCGCCGACGACATTCCAGTGCGCCTGCTTGGCGATCAGCGACAAGTCGACCAGATCCACCAGGGTCGCCTGCAGGACGTTCCCGGTGATCTCCTTGTCGGCCTCGGCGAGCGGGCTCTTGATCGGAGAAGTGGACATGGTGTTCTCGTTCCTTTCAGCCGGTTCCGGCCGACCTGGCAGTCGAAAGCCGGATCAGACGGTCGCGGAGAGCGCGACCTCGATGTTTCCCCGCGTTGCGTTGGAGTACGGGCACACCTGGTGTGCCTGCGCGACCAGCTCGTCGGCCTGCCCCTGCTCCAGCCCGGGCAGCGACGCCTTCAGCGCGACCGCGAGCCCGAAGCCCACGTCCTTCTTGAGCACGCTGACTTCGGCGGTCACCGTGGAATCGGACAGCTGGACCTTCGACTGGCGAGCGACCAGCTGCAGCGCACTGTGGAAGCACGCGGAATAGCCTGCGGCGAAAAGCTGCTCGGGGTTGGTCTTGTCACCGCCGGGCCCGCCCATCTCCTTGGGAATCGCCAGCGACTCGTCGATGACACCGTCGGACGAGGTGACCTCGCCGTTGCGGCCGTCGCCGCGAGCCGTCGCGACAGCGGTGTAAAGAGCCTCAGCCATGCCTTCGCCTACCTCCTTGTCGGAGCACTCACCGTCGAGCGCCTGCAATGAGTAACAACGTTTCGAAAGTACGGAAACATTGCCGGTCATGGCAGGCGTCACTCGACGGAATACCCGGAAGGTGGGCGAAGAAACGTGGGTCAACCCGCGCGAGTGATGGCGAACTCCGCGACCTGACGGCCGATGAGGCGCAGCGTGCGCACGGACTTCTCGTCGGAGGCGCCGCCGCCCTCGTCGAACTTCGTTTCCGCCGAGTTGATCGAGCCGCCGAGCGGGGTCGTCCAGCCGCGCAGGGCGTGCGTGATCGTGCGGAGCTGCTCCAGTGTGGTGACCGCGGCCTGCCAGCCGTAGGCGACCGCCGCGAGGCCGACGGCGCGGCCGTCGAGATAGGGCCGCACGTCCTCGCGCAGGTCCTCGACGTAGTCCAAGGCGTTCTTGACCAGCCCGGACAGCGCACCGTGGTACCCGGGCGAGACGACGATGATGCCGTCCGCGCGGCGGATGGCGTCGATCAGGTGCACGGCCCGCTCGTCCCGGTCCCGTGCCGCGGGGTCGTAGAACGGCAGCACAAGGTCCGGGCCAGGGAGCAGCTCGGTGTGGACGCCGAGTTCGGCCGCGCCGTCGAGCGCGATGCGCAGCGCGCGTTCGGATTGCGAGCCCGCTCGCAGCGAACCACCGATCCCGAGCACATTGACCGTCTTGGCTGAAGTCACTCTTACGAGGCTAACCCCTCTACCTAACTGGAGGACCAGGATCTGGGACGGAGTCGTGGGTCACATCTCGCTCCTTGCTGGACCTGCTACCTACTGGGCAGTAACGTCAGGGATCGTTCGACGGCGTCCGAGGAGGAACAATGGCGATCCCGCTCCTGGTCCGTGCCCAAGCCGCGTCCGCTCAGCTGCTGTACTGGCTGCCACGGCCGGTCAGGCGCGTGCTCGCCGGGCGTCCCATCCGGCGAGACGGCCAGGAGCTCGCGCTGGACGCCCAGTTGCTGCTCCGGCTGCAGAAGCTGACCGGCGCCGAGCTGGTCCACGGCTCGGTCGGGCAATCGCGCGCGCTGCTCGAACTGGGCAGGTACCTGGTGAGCGGCAGGCCGATCGAGCCCGTCGCGACGCGGGAAGTCCAGATCCCGACGCCGGACGGGGACCTCCCCGCCACGCTCTACACACCGGCCGGACTGCCCGAGCCGTCCGGTCTGCTGGTCTTCTTCCACGGCGGCGGCTGGGTGATCGGCAACCGCGCGTCGCACGACAACGCCGCCCGCTACCTCGCGAAACACGCCGGCGTCCGCGTCCTGTCGATCGAATACCGGCTGGCTCCCGAGCATCCGTTCCCCGCGGCGGCCGAGGACGCGGTCGCCGCGTTCGAGTACGCCCACGCCAAGGCGAGCGACCTCGGCGCCGACCCGGACCGCATCGCGGTCGGCGGGGACAGCGCGGGCGGCAACCTCGCGGCCGTCACAGCCCAGCAGACGGTCGCGAAGGGCGGGCCCGCCCCGGTGTTCCAGCTGCTGATCTACCCTGCCACGGACTTCACGAAGCGCTACCGCTCGCGGGAGCTGTTCGCCGACGGCTTCTTCCTCACCGACGCGCACATGAACTGGTTCGAGGGGCATTACGTCCCCCGGGGCACGGACCTGACCGATCCACGGCTTTCGCCGTTGCACGCGAAGGATCTCTCCGGACTGCCACCCGCTTACGTCGTGACCGCGGGCTTCGATCCGCTGCGCGACGAGGGCGAGACGTACGCGCAGAAGATGCGGGAGGCCGGGGTGTCCGTCGCGTTGAGCCGGCAGCCGGACCTCATTCACGGCTTCCTCAACTTCACCGGCGTCGGCTCGCGGTTCACCGAGGCGGTCGCCGAAATGGCGGGCGCGCTGCGCACCGGCCTCAGCAGGTGAACCGAGGGACGCCCCCGGTGCACCCAACGCACCCAGGGACGCCCTTGTCGCAATCCCGGCCGCGCACATCCCGCACCACGACCGAACCCGGAAATGCCGGAATCCGGTGCGGAGGAATATCCACACCGGATTCCAGCCCCCGTTCGAGGGTTGCCGTTACGGCTTGGGCACCGGCGGCACCGGGAGCGGCGGCACCGGGAGGCCGCCGCCCACCAGGCTGGCGAGCAGGCCGGTGACCAGGTTGAGCAGGGCGTTCAGCAGGTCGCTGACGATCTTCAACGGCCCGGGCAGATCCGGGATCTTGATGGGCGGGATCGCCGGTACCGGCGGCAGCTGACGCGGAGTCGCCTTGGGGTCGTTGAGCAGCCGTTTGGTCTCGGTGCCGTACTGCTCCGCCTTGCCCGCGGTGTCCTGCGCCTCCGCCTGGATCTGGTAGCGCTTTCCGGTCGCGAGCTCGGAGAGCACCGGATTGAGCTCGTCGAGCCTGCTCTTCGTGGCGTTGACATCGCCCGCGTAGGCCACCTTGGTCAGGTCGTCACGCAGCTGCAGAACCCGGGCGGCCACCGCCTGAGTGCTCGATGTGCCGTGCCCGCCCACGGGCGCCGCGGCGGCCATGTGGGCCGTACCGACCGCCAGCATGGTGCCCGCTGCGAGCACCGCGATGGATCGGACGAACTTGCCTTTCATTCGTACCTCCTGGCCTCGGGAGACCTGACGGGTAAATCGATACCCGCCGTATCGGAGATCCACCACCCGATCACCGGTTAGAGCCCATTTCTAACCCTTACGTGCCGAATCCAATAGCCGCGAAATTTCCCGCAATTGATTAACGTCGTGAGCTTGCCCTTAACCCTGATGATCATCATGACCGATCAGGAATCTGACTGTGCGTGACCATCGGCCACGATAGGACGCGAGGGTAACCCACATCGGTCTATTGCGTGATCGTTTATCTTCATCACTCCGTCGGACCGCGTGTCGCCACTGCTCCGGATGGGGGCGTCCCCCACCCTCACCCCGCCCACCATGTAGGTGCCCCCAAACGGCAGCGGCCCGGCACACTTCAGCGCGCCGGGCCGCTCACCCCGTGGTGGGAGCAACAATGTGGAATTGTCTTCGCGTATTACTTGCCGAAAGCCGCGGCGACCTTGTCACCGAGGTTCTTGTCCACGTTGCGCCAGTATTCGAAAACGCGTTCGAGAACCGGTGCGGAAACCTCGTTCGAAGCGTGTCCGATGATGTTGTTCGCCAGCCGCTCGCGCTGCGCGTCGTCCATCACCTGACGCACCAGGGTGCCCGCCTGGCCGAAGTCGTCGTCCTCCGCGTGCGGCTTGTAAGCGGAACGGATCACCTCGTCCTCGACGCCGTAGCTCGACGCCGTCTCCGACGCCAGCGCGGCGTCGGCGTGCGGACCGCCGAAGGAGTTCGGCGCGTAAACCGGGTCGCCCGGGTTGTTGTAGCGCATCGCGCCGTCGCGCGAGTAGCTGTTCACCGGCGCCTTCGGCGCGTTGACCGGCAGCTGGGTGTAGTTGGTGCCGATGCGGTAGCGGTGCGCGTCCGCGTAGGCGAACAGCCTGCCCTGCAACATCTTGTCCGGGGACGGGCCGATGCCCGGAACCAGGTTCGACGGCTCGAAGGAGGCCTGCTCGATCTCGGCGAAGTAGTTCGACGGATTGCGGTCGAGCACCCAGCGGCCGACCTTGATCAGCGGGTAGTCGCTGTGCGGCCACACCTTGGTCAGGTCGAACGGGTTGAACCGGTAGTCCGCCGCGTCCGCGTAGGGCATGACCTGGACGTACAGGGTCCAGCTCGGGTGGTTGCCCTGCTCGATGTTCTTGAACAGGTCACGGATGTGGTGGTCGGCGTCCTCGCCCGCGAGGCGGTCGGCGTCGGCCTGGGACAGGTAACCGATGCCCTGGTCGGTCTTGAAGTGGTACTTCACCCAGAACTTCTCGCCGCCGGCGTTCTCCCACAGATAGGTGTGCGAGGAGTAGCCGTTCATCTCACGCCAGCTGGACGGGATGCCGCGGTCGCCCATCAGCCAGGTGACCTGATGCGCCGACTCGGGACGCAACGTCCAGAAGTCCCACTGGATGTTGTGGTCGCGCAGGTGGTTGTCGGCGCGGCGCTTCTGCGAGTGGATGAAGTCCGGGAACTTGATCGGGTCGCGAATGAAGAACACCGGGGTGTTGTTGCCGACGATGTCGTAGTTGCCCTCGGTGGTGTAGAACTTCACCGCGAAACCGCGCGGGTCGCGCCAGGTGTCGGGCGAGCCGTTCTCGCCTGCCACCGTCGAAAAACGCACGAGACTCTCGGTGCGGACACCCGGCTGGAACAGCGCGGCCTTGGTGTACTGACTGACGTCCTCGGTCACCTCGAGAAAGCCGAACGCGCCACCGCCCTTGGCGTGCACCACTCGCTCCGGCACACGCTCGCGGTTGAACTGCGCGTTCTTCTCGATGAGGTAGTGGTCCTGCAACAGGATCGGGCCGTTGGCGCCCAGCGTCAGCGAGTCGTTGTCGCTCGCGACCGGGATGCCGACGTTGTTGGTGGTCGGCTTCGTCACGGGGATACCTCCTACTTCGGGTGGGATGGAATGCAGTCCGGGCAGAGTCCCCAGAAGACGACCTCCGCCTCGTCGATCCGGAAGCCGCCCGTGGCGGCGGGCTCCAGACAGGGCGCCGAGCCGTGCACGCAGTCGACGTCCTCCGTGCGCCCGCAACCGCGGCACACGACGTGGTGGTGGTTGTCCCCGGTTCTCGTTTCGAACCGGGCCGGATGTCCCGCCGGTTCGATCCGCCGCACCAGGTGGGCACCGGCACACGCGCCGAGCACGTCGTAGACGGCCTGCGTGGAAACCGAACCCAGCACGTCGCGCACCCCCGCGGCGACCTGGTCGGCCGTCGCGTGCGGATGTCCGGCGAGCCATTCGAGCACGGCGACCCTCGGCGCGGTGATCCGCAGACCGGCCGATCGGAGCTGCCGCCGTACGGGGCTTTCCTGATGAGGCATGACGCTCGCCAGCTTGCCGCGCTTTCTGGAATGAGTCAAGAAAAGCCGCCAGGTCGGGTGATTTCGCAGGTCAGCGAGGCGTGTCGCGCCTGCCGGGCGTGTCCGCGGCCATGATCCTCGCCACACGAGCATAAAGAATTTGCACGGTCGTACCATCTTGAGTTCTCATCGATTGCGTGCCGCTGAAGCCCTATCGCCAGGTTCTGGCCATCCCCCGAGTCCCGTCCTCGATGGTGTTGATGTTCTTCGCGCGGCTGCCGATGACGATGATGGGCGTCACCCTGACGATGTACGTGGTGAGCGTGCTCGGCCGCGGGTACGGCGCCGCCGGGCTCGTCGGCGCGGCGACGACGCTGGGCTCCGCGCTCGGCGCCCCGTTGATCGGCAGGCTCATCGACCGGTTCGGGCTGCGCCCGGTCGTCGCGGTGTGCGGAGTCAGCTCGACGGCGTTCTGGATCGCCGCACCGCACCTTTCGTTCGCGGCGCTGGTGCTGGTCGCGTTCCCGGCCGGCCTGCTCGCGGTGCCCGCGGGCTCACTGGCCAGGCAGGTACTCACGGCGCTGGTGCCGATGACGCAACGGCGTTCGGCGTACTCACTGGACACGATCCTGGTCGAGGCCTCGTTCATGATCGGCCCCGCTGCGGGCATCGCGGCGATCACCAAATTGCCGGCGACGCTGACGCTCAGCGGCATCGGTGTCCTCTTCGGCGCGACCGCGCTCCTGCTGTGGATCACCAACCCGCCGATCCGCAACGAGGACGAGCAGGTGCCGGAGCTGACGGGCGCGCGGCCACCGCTGCGCGAATGGCTTTCCGGGCAGATGGTCGGCACCCTGTTCGTCGCCGCGGGCGCGTTGTTCTGCCTCGTCGGCACCGAAGTCGCCACGCTGGCGGCGTTGCGGGCCACCGGCGAGACCTCGTGGACCGGCCTGGTGATCGTGGTCATGTGCGTGGCGTCGCTGGTCGGCGGCGTCATCCATGGCGCGGTGAAGCGGTCGCTGCCGCAGGCCGCGCTCATGTTCCTGCTCGCCGTCCTGGTGATCCCGGTCGGGCTCGCCGATCAGCCGTGGTGGCTGCTCGCGCTCGTGCTCATCCCGACGAACGTCCTGTGCGCGCCGACGCTCGCGGCCACCACCGAGACCATGGGCAGGCTGGCCCCGGCCCGCGTGCGCGGCGAGGCGATGGGCCTGCAGGACGCGTCGACCCGGCTCGGCCTCGCCATCGGCAGCCCCGTCGTCGGCTTCGCGATCGACCACTCCAGCCCCGCCTGGGGCTTCGCCGCCTCGGGCATCGGCGCGCTGATGATCGCGTCGATCGGCCTGCTGTGGCACCGGAAACGCGCCGCCGATCGCGTCCCCGCGATGGCGACGTCCGCTTGACGTCCGCTCAGGCGCAGACCTTGCGGAGCGCGTCGAGGCGTTCGAGGTTGCGTTTCGTCCACGTGGCGATGACCCCGGCGTCCTCGATGTGCTCCTTCTGCACCTGGAGATAGGAGTCGGCCATCCCGGTCAGCGCGTTCTTGACGTCCTGCTGCTGCACATTGCCCGCCAGCTCACGCAGGCGGCGTTCCTTGTCCAGCGCCCGTTCCTTGAGCTTCGCCGGATCCGGGTTGAGGTCCGCGAGCCCGAGCGCCTCACCGCACGCCTTGACCTTGTCCGCGGTCCGGCCCGCCGAATCGGCGGCGGAATTGACCTGATCGGCCGCCGAGTTCACCTGGTCGCAACCGGCCAGCAGTACCGCGGCCGCGGCGAGCGCCGCACCGATTCCCCACCTCTTCATCCACCCAGGCTACCGACAAAGCCGTGAAGGCCTCCTTCACAGCGCTGAGCGCTGTGAAGGAGGCCTTCACGGACGAGCGAGTTTCAGCCCTTGACGCAGATCACCTGCTTGAGGTGGGCGACGACCTCCACGAGGTCGGTCTGCGCCTTGATCACCGAGTCGATGTCCTTGTACGCGGCGGGAATCTCGTCCACCACGCCCGAGTCCTTGCGGCATTCGACCCCGGCCGTCTGGGCGGCGAGGTCGGCGGCGGTGAACGTCTTCTTCGCCTTGTTGCGCGACATCCGGCGGCCCGCGCCATGCGACGCGGATTCGAAGGACGACGTGTTGCCGAGCCCGCGCACGATGTACGAGCCGGTGCCCATGCTGCCCGGGATGATCCCGAGATCGCCCGAACCCGCGCGGATCGCGCCCTTGCGGGTCACCAGGAGGTCGACGCCGTCGTAGGTCTCCTCGGCGACGTAGTTGTGGTGACACGAGATGGCGTCGTCGAAGGTCGTGCCCGGCACCACCTCGGCAAGGGCCAGCTTCACCAGTGCCACCATGGTCGCCCGGTTGCGCGCGGCGTAGTCCTGCGCCCAGAACAGGTCGCGACGGTAGGCCGCCATCTCCGGGGTGTCCGCGACGAACACGGCGAGGTCCGGGTCCGGCAGGTCGGCGTTGTGCGGGAGCTTGCGCGCCACGGCCATGTGCCGCTCGGCCAGTTCCTTGCCGATGTTGCGCGAACCGGAATGCAGCATCAGCCAGACGCGTCCTTCGTCGGCACCGCCCTGTTCGAGGCAGACCTCGATGAAGTGGTTGCCGCCGCCGAGGCTGCCGATCTGCCGTGCCGCCCGGTCGTGCAGTTCCTGAACGCCGTGGTGCAGGTCACCGAAGGCCTTCCAGAACGTGTCCCAGCCCCCGACACCGTGCACCTTCGCCGGGTTCACCGGCGTCTTGTGCAGGCCGAATCCGACCGGCACCGCCGATTCGATCCGGCGGCGCAGCCTGCCGAGGTCATCGGGCAGGTCGGCGGCGGTGAGCGAGGTACGCACCGCGCTCATGCCGCAGCCGATGTCGACACCGACCGCCGCCGGGGACACCGCGTCCCGCATCGCGATCACGCTGCCCACCGTGGCCCCTTTGCCGTAGTGCACGTCGGGCATGACCGCGACGCCGTGCACCCACGGCAGGTTGGCGACGTTGCGCAGCTGGCGCATCGCCTGATCCTCGACGGAGGCGGGGTCCGCCCACATCCGGATCGGCACGCGTGCGCCTTCGACCGCGGTGTACATGTCCATTCCTTCCCTGGTACGTCAGTGTCCTCAGCATCCACGGGCCATCCGCGCGCGGCAAACGGTTTACCCGTCATTCTTCTTTGGACTGTCTACTGAGGACCGTGGAGGAACTGTAACGTTTCGCGGCCGAAAAGAGATGAGCTGACGCCGCGAGTGCGGCAGAATACGGTCTCCGTGCCCGCGACGGCACGGCCAGGGGGAAGGTTTCACCAGGTCATGAGGGTTTCGCTGCGCGCGGTGCTCGCCGTCTGCCTGCTCGCCGGTTTCCCGCTGCTCATCCTGGCGCTGGTCGCCGGGCTGGTGGTGCTGGAGATCTTCGCGCTCCGCCATTCGCCGATCGGCGGACTGAAACTCGCCATTCTCACCGTCCCGGCGGGTTACGCGTTGATCCGCGGTCTGTTCGAACTGGAACGTCATAAGGCCGAGGAGGAAAGCGGCGTCCTCGTGACGCCGGAAACGCAACCGGAACTGTGGGCACTCGTGCGCGGCCTCGCGGAGGAGGTCGGCACCCGGCCGCCGGACGACATCCGGCTGGTGCCCTCGGTCAACGCCGCGGTGGCCGAGGAGACCCGGCTGCTCGGCCTGCGCGCGGTGCGGCGTCACCTGTACATCGGCGCCCCGCTGCTGGCCGGGCTGAGCACCGGCGAGCTGCGCGCGGTGCTGGCGCACGAACTGGCCCACTACAGCAACCAGGACACCCGGCTCGCCGGGCTCACCTACCGCGGCGAACGCACCATGCGCGGGACACTTTCCCGGCTGAACCCGAGCGACTGGTTCCAGCGCCTGGTCCGCTGGCTGTTCTTCCGCTACGCGAAGCTGTACTTCAAGGTCTCCCGTGCGGTCACCCGGCGGCAGGAACTCGCCGCGGACGCCGCGTCCGGCCGGATCGCGGGGCCCGCGACGGCGGCGAGCGCGCTGCGGCAGATCGGCGCGCTGGTCGTGGCGTGGCGGTTCTTCATGAACAACTACGCGACGATCGGCTGGCGCGCGGGCTACCTGCCCCGGCAGTTCGCGGAAGGCTTCGGGCTGTTGCTCGCCGACAGCTCCCGACAGTCCGAATTGGACAAGATCCGCGACAACCCGGACGACGAGGAGTCCGCGTACGACACACATCCGTCGATGGCGGCCAGGATCGCGGCGCTGGACCGCATGCCGCCGGTTCCCGCGGCCCCTGGCGACGAAAAGCCCGCGCGGGCGATCCTGCGCGACGCCGAAGCCGTGGTGGACGCCGCCATGCAGGCCAGTCTCGTCGACGAAGCCAAGCGCAAGCAGCGGGTCGACTGGCCGACGCTGGTTCACGTCGGCTGCCAGCACGCCATCGCCGAGGAAGCCGCCAAGATCTTCGCCGACGCCGCACGGGTGCTGGGCCGCCCGGCGACGCTGACCACCCTGCTCGACGCCGTCGACGCGGGGCAGTACGCCGCGCTGGCCGACCCGGAGTCGAAGCCCGCCGAGGGCGCGGGTCCGCGCGCCCAGCGGGAGTTCGCCGCGACCTCGGCGCGGCCACGTCTGTCCACAGTGGTCCAGGTGGCGCTGGCCGACGCCGGACACGCCCGGTGGACGTTGTCCTGGTCCGAACCCGCCACGCTGGCGCTGGATCCGCCTTACGACACCGAACTGAAACCCGCCGTGGACGCCGCCTTCGACGGCGACACCGCGCCGCTGCGCGCGTTGCTCGGTAAGGCCGAGGTTTCCCTTTCCTACCAGCCACTCGCCACCACCCCCGCCTGATCGGAGTCCGATGCTTTCCCTGCTGTTCAAGCCGAAACAACGCAAGGCCGTGTTCGCACTGATGAAGGAGGCCAAGCGCCGCGGCGTCAGCGTCGACGAGCTGATGGACGTGCTCACGCCGGAGGAGCTGTCGGAGTTCATCCCGCCGGACAAGAAGGAACGCCCCGTCGACGTCACGAAGTGGGGGCTGCCGGCGGACGACGAGGTCACCACGGAGCGGTTCTTCAGCGACCTCGCGCTGGCCGAGGCCGACACGGCGGCGCGCTCCGGTGACTGGGCGCCCGCGGCGGAACTGTTCGCCGAGATCGGCGCCGACTGGGACCGCCGCGCCACCGTCGCCTCGTGGCTGGGCGAAACGGCAGCGAACGACGACACGTGGCTCAAGACGTGGCAGGCGGCGCGGCCGGGGGACCCGGACGCCGCCGTCGTGCACGCCGAGGGCCTGGTCCGGCTGGCCTGGCAGATCCGCGGCGGCTACCGCGCCGACGAGACCAGCCGTGAGCAGTTCGCCGGGTTCTTCCGCGTGCTCGAAGAAGCCGAAGACGCCACCAAGGAAGCGATCGAGCTGGCCCCCGAGGATCCGACGCCGTGGTGCACCATGCTCACCCTCGCGCGAGGCCGGCAGTACGAGCACGAGCGGTTCCGTCCACTGTGGACCGAGCTGATGGCGCGGGCCCCACTGCACCACGGCGGACACATCCAGGCGTTGCAGTACTGGTGCGCGAAATGGGGCGGCTCGCACGAGCTGATGTACGCCTTCGCGGAAGAGGCCGCCGCGAAGTCGCCGTCACTGGCCGTCATGCCGCTCGCCGCCGCGCACGAAGCCGAGATCGCCGACGCGCCCGCGTGGAAGACGAAGCAGGTCAACGCCGCACTGGACCGGCTGCTGCCGTGGCTCGACGGTGAGGGCGCACGTCACCTCTCCGCGCGTGAGGACCGCGCGTACGCCGCGCTCGCGCTGGTCGAGGCGGGGCGGCACACCGAAGCGGTCGAACAGTTCCGGAAGCTCGGGACGCACGCCGACGGCGGCGTCTGGGCCTACTACGCCGTGCCGAAGCGGAAGTTCCTGACCACGCGGTACCAGGCCTGCCGCCACGCCGCCCGCCGCTGAAGGGGACTTTCAGCTCGTCTCACGCACTGAAGGGGGGGTTTGGGGCGACCGGCGGGGGGGAAATGGCCCTCCGAGGTCACCCGCGGGCGGGGGGGGGGGGGGGGGGGGAGCCCCCCCCCCCCCCCCCC
>NZ_JBHYIK010000003.1:63061-70017 GCF_042739735.1 Amycolatopsis sp. NPDC059027
GATTTACCTGACCACGCGGAACCTGGCCTGCCCCCACCCCGCCCGCCGGTGAAGGGTATTTACTGATCGACACCGCCACTGAAGGGTAATTACCTCGCATGGCATGCGAGGAAAGTCCCCTTCAGCTCACGCCCGCGGTCAGTGCTGGGCGGCGATGAGTTCGGCGATCTGGACCGCGTTGAGCGCGGCACCCTTGCGCAGGTTGTCGTTGCTGACGAACAGCGCGAGGCCGCGCCCGTCGTCGACACCGGGATCGACGCGGATCCGGCCGACGTAGCTCGGGTCCTGACCCGCCGCCTGCAACGGGGTCGGCACGTCGGTCAGCACGACGCCGGGAGCGCTCGAAAGCAGCTCCGTCGCACGAGCGGGGGAAAGCGGCTGGGCGAACTCGGCGTTGATCGCGAGCGAGTGCCCGGAGAACACCGGCACGCGCACGCAGGTCCCGGACACCCGCAGCTCGGGAATGCTCAGGATCTTGCGGCTCTCGTTGCGCAGCTTCTGTTCCTCGTCGGTCTCGAGCGAGCCATCGTCCACAATGGACCCAGCCATCGGGAGCACGTTGAAGGCGATGGGCCGCACGTACTTGGCGGGCGCCGGGAAGTCCACCGCCGCGCCGTCGTGGGTCAGCTCCGCCGCCCGCGCCGCGACCGCGTTGACCTGACCGGCCAGCTCGTCGACGCCGGCGAGCCCGCTGCCGGACACCGCCTGGTAGGTGCTGGTGACCAACCGGACCAGCCCCGCCTCGTCGTGCAGCGGCTTGAGCACCGGCATCGCGGCCATCGTGGTGCAGTTGGGGTTCGCGATGATCCCCTTGTGTGCCTCCTTCACCGCCTGCGGGTTGACCTCGCTGACGACCAGCGGCACGTCGGGATCCATGCGCCACGCGGAGGAGTTGTCGATGACCGTGACGCCGGCCTCGGCGAACCGCGGCGCCTGCGCCCGCGACGTCGAACCGCCTGCCGAGAACAACGCGATGTCCAAACCGGACGGATCCGCCGTCGCCGCGTCCTCGACGACGACCTCGCCATCGCGCCACGGCAGCTTCGACCCCGCCGAACGCGCCGAGGCGAAGTAGCGGATCTCGGCGACCGGGAAGTCCCGCTCCGCCAGCAACCGCCGCATCACCGCACCGACCTGGCCGGTCGCGCCGACCACGCCTACCCGAAGTCCTGCCATCAGCGACCACTCCCCGCGTATACGACGGCTTCTTCGTCGCCGCCGAGTTCGAATGCTTCGTGGATCGCGCGCACCGCGTCGTCGAGCTGCGCGTCCCGGATCAGCACCGAGATCCGGATTTCGGAGGTGTTGATGATTTCGATGTTCACGCCCGAATTGGCCAGTGCCTCGCAGAACGTCGCGGTGACACCGGGGTGCGAGCGCATTCCCGCGCCGACAAGCGAAACCTTGCCGACGTGGTCGTCGTACAGAACCGACTCGAAGCCGATTTCGTCCTTGATCTTCTCCAGTTCCTTGACGGCGTGGGCGCCGTTGGCCTTGGAGAGGGTGAACGTGATGTCGGTGCGCCCGGACACCGTGCTGGACACGTTCTGCAGCACCATGTCGATGTCGATCTCGGCGTCCGCGACGACCCGGAAGATCCGGGCGGCGGCACCCGCGTGGTCCGGCACGCCGGTGACCGTGATCTTGGCCTCCGAGCGGTCGTGCGCCACGCCGGTGATCAAGGCTTGTTCCACGGGGATCTCCTCGATAGAGCCGGTCACGGTGGTACCCGGCTTGTCGCTGTAGGAAGAACGGACTCGGATGGGGACGCCGTAGCGGCGCGCGTACTCGACCGAACGCAGGTGCAGGATCTTCGATCCGCTCGCCGCGAGTTCGAGCATTTCCTCGTACGGAATGGATTCCAGTTTCCGCGCGTTCGGCACGATCCGCGGGTCGGCCGAATACACACCGTCCACATCGGAATAGATCTCGCAGACGTCGGCGTTCAGCGCCGCGGCGAGCGCGACGGCGGTGGTGTCTGAGCCGCCGCGGCCGAGCGTGGTGATGTCCTTGGTGTCCTGCGCGACGCCCTGGAACCCGGCGACCAGCGCGATGTAGCCCTGGTCGAGCGCCTCGGTGACCCGGCTCGGGGTGACGTCGATGATGCGCGCGTTGCCGTGCACCGACGTCGTCACGACGCCGGCCTGCGAACCGGTGAACGACCAGGCTTCGGCGCCGTGCGCCGAAATCGCCATGGCGACCAGCGCGTTGGAAATGCGCTCACCCGCGGTGAGCAGCATGTCCATCTCCCGCTCCGGCGGGGCCGGATTGACCTGCTGGGCCAGATCGAGCAACTCGTCGGTGGTGTCACCCATCGCCGAGCAGACCACGACCACGTCGTTGCCCGCCTTCTTCGTGGCGACAATCCGTTCCGCTACGCGCTTGATCCGGTCGGCACTCTCCAGCGACGAACCGCCGTACTTCTGGACCACGAGGGCCACGCCCGAACCTCCTCGACGGGCCGGGAGGCTCCACCGATGGGCATCGATGAGCCCCCGCGTCCCTTACTTTGGGCGAAAGCCTACCGGGGTCGGCCCAGCTCGCCACCCTCGTAAGTGGTGCCGGCCACTCGCCGGACGCCATTCGGAAGTAAAAATTCCTTAACACCAACGAAATACCGGGAGTCCTTCCGTTCGAGTGACGGAGAGCACTCCTTGCTACCTTCGGCGGTATGCGTAAGCCCGCCGAGACAATTCTCCCGATCGAGCCGATCATTGCCGAACGCTGGAGCCCCCGCGCCTACGACGAGTCGGCCACCGTGTCCGCCGAACAGGTCACCGCGTTGCTCGAGGCCGCGCGCTGGGCACCGTCGTTCGGCAACACCCAGCCCGCCCGCTACCTCGTCGGCCTGCGCGGCGACGAGACGTACAAGCGGATCCTGGCCACGCTGAACTCCGGGAACCAGGCCTGGGCACATCGCGCCGGCCTGCTGCTGATCGGCGTGATGGTCACCACGAACGAGAAGGGCGAAGTCCCCTACGCCGAGTACGGGCTGGGCCTGGCGAGCCAGAACCTCGTGCTCCAGGCGGTGTCCTCGGGGCTCATCGCGCACCAGATGGCCGGGTTCTCCGCGGACGCCGTTCGCGAGTCCTTCGCGCTGCCCGCCGACGCGGTGCCGAAGGTCGCCATCGCCGTCGGCTCGCCCGCCGACGCGGCGGTGCTCGGCGACGAACGCAGCGTCCAGCGCGAGCTGGCACCGCGACGGCGCGTCCCGCTGTCGGAGTTCGCCTACGCCGGCACCTGGGGCGAAGCCGCACTCTGAGCCGTACTGGCGGGAGTTTGAATTACACCCTTGAGATTTAAGGAAACAGGCCGGATTCTTTAACTCGACCTACGGGAATGCAAGCGTCCTCAAGAACCAGCGGCGCACCGCGCGATGACGGACGACGTGGCACTGGGCAGCTCGCCCGGTGCCACGTCAGCGCATCGGGAAGCGTGTCAGGAGCCGCTGCCGCCGATGCGGCGGATGATCTTGGCCAGGATGGCCGAGACGACGAGCCAGAACACCGCGGCGATGCCGTAGTTCACCAGCACGCGGAGCTTGGCGTCGCTCGGCTCGAAGAGGTCCTTGAACCCGAGTGACAGGCTGTCGGCCCAGCCGCGGGTGAACGAGACGATGCCGTTCATCGGGTTGGCCTCGCCGACCACGAAGATCACGTGCAGCACGAGCAGCGCGGCGAAGATGAGGCCGAGCCACCGCACGATGCTCGCGACGATCGACGCGGTCCGCTCGCGGGCCTTGCGCCAGTCGACCTCGACTCGCGGCTTCGCCTGGCTCTCGTCGGCCGACTCAGCGTGTTCACCCATGCACGGCAGTCTGGCACGTCACTACCCCATTCGCTACCCGCTGGTAACACGGATGGCGGCCTCCTCGTAACAGTTGTATTGCGACCGGCCCTCCCGTTCGGCGCGTCCCGTGGGTTATGGTGACGTCGTGGCGCGTGCTCTCCTGCTTCGGTGCCGCGACGGGGCCTGACCGGACCGGCTCCCTGTCGCGGGGCTTCGTTGTGCCGCCGGTCGACCGGACCGACCTTTCAGGAGAAGCACCTCTCATGAGCACGCCCGACCCTCGTATCACCAGCAGCCGCGTACGCAAGCCTTCCCGGCCGGCGCCCGCCGATCAGGCCGTCTGGAACACCCAGCGCGGGACGTCGATGCCCGTCCATCGCTACCGTCCGTGGTACCGCCTGGTCGAGGACATCGACCTGCCGGACCGCACCTGGCCGGACAAGCGCATCGAACGCGCGCCGCTGTGGTGCGCCGTCGACCTGCGTGACGGCAACCAGGCCCTGATCGACCCGATGTCGCCCGCGCGCAAGCGCAAGTTCTTCGACCTGCTCGTCCGCATGGGCTACAAGGAGATCGAGGTCGGTTTCCCGGCGGCCTCGCAAACCGACTTCGACTTCGTCCGCGAGATCATCGAAGAGGGCGCGATCCCGGACGACGTGCACATCCAGGTGCTGACCCAGTGCCGTCCCGAGCTGATCGAGCGCACCTTCCAGGCACTGGAGGGCGCGCCGCGCGCGATCGTGCACATCTACAACTCGACGTCGATCCTGCAGCGTCGCGTCGTGTTCCGCGAGGAGCGCGAGGGCATCAAGAAGATCGCGACGCAGGCCGCCGACCTGGTGGTCGAGTACGCGCAGAAGTACTCCGACACCGACTTCCGCTTCCAGTACTCGCCGGAGTCCTACACCGGCACCGAGCTGTCGTACGCGGCCGAGGTGTGCAACGCGGTCACCGAGATCTGGCAGCCCACGCCGGAGAAGCCGGTGATCCTGAACCTGCCGGCGACCGTCGAGATGGCCACCCCGAACGTCTACGCCGACTCGATCGAGTGGATGAGCCGGAACCTGGAGCGCCGCGACAGCGTGATCCTGTCGCTGCACCCGCACAACGACCGCGGCACCGGCATCGCCGCCGCCGAACTGGGGTACCAGGCCGGGGCGGACCGGATCGAGGGCTGCCTGTTCGGCAACGGCGAGCGCACCGGCAACGTCGACCTGGTCGCGCTGGGCATGAACCTGTACAGCCAGGGCATCGACCCGCAGATCGACTTCTCCGACATGGACGAGATCAAGCGGACGGTCGAGTACTGCAACCAGCTGCCGGTGCACGAGCGCAGCCCGTGGGGCGGCGACCTGGTGTTCACCGCGTTCTCCGGCTCGCACCAGGACGCGATCAACAAGGGCCTCGACGCGTTGAAGGACGCCGCGGACAAGCAGGGCGTCCCGATCGACGAGTACCCGTGGGAGGTCCCGTACCTGCCGATCGACCCGAAGGACGTCGGCCGCACGTACGAGGCCGTGATCCGGGTGAACTCGCAGTCCGGCAAGGGCGGCGTCGCCTACATCATGAAGTCCGAGCACCAGCTGGATCTGCCGCGGCGACTGCAGATCGAGTTCTCGAAGATCATCCAGCGGCACACCGACTCCGAGGGCGGCGAGGTCGACCCGACGACGATGTGGAACGCGTTCTCGGCCGAGTACCTGGAGCCGCGGACGCCGCTGGAGCTGGTCTCGCAGCGGGTCACCGACAACGGCGGCGGTGAGTACTCCCTCGTCGCGAAGGTTCGGGTCGAAGGTGACGAGCACGAGATCTCCGGTACCGGGAACGGGCCGATCGCGGCGTTCTTCGACGCACTGTCCACTGTGGGCTTCGACCTGCGGCTGATGGACTACAGCGAGCACACGCTCTCGCCGGGCGACGACGCGCGAGCGGCGTCGTACATCGAATGCGCCATCTCCGACCGCGTGTTCTGGGGCGTCGGCGTGGACCCGTCGATCGTGACGGCGTCGCTGCGCGCGGTCGTCTCGGCCGTGAACCGCGCCAACCGGTAACTCTGCGACGGTCCGTGGGGGCCTCCTTGAGGGACTTGTGCTCCCTCGGGGAGGCCCCCACGGACTTTTGCGGTTGGGTAGGGGCATGAAGGCGGAGAGGCTGGTGGCGCTGCTGTTCACGTTGCAGCGCAGGCGGAGCGCGACGGCGGCGGAGCTGGCGGAGGAACTCGGCGTCTCCGAGCGCACCATGCACCGTGACCTCGCCGCGCTGCGCGACGCCGGGGTTCCACTGTGGACGGAGCCGGGGCGGCACGGCGGCTTCCGGCTCGTCGACGGCTGGCGGGCCCGGCTGGACGGGCTCACCGCACGGGAGGCCGTCGCGCTGTTCGCACTCGGCGTTCCGGAGGCGCTGGCCGGGCTCGGGCTGGGCACCGCGGTGTCGGCCGCGCACGCGAAGGTGTCCGCGAGTATGCCGGGGGAACTGCGTGAGCAGGCCGAACGCGTCGCAGGCCGGTTCCATCTCGACGCGCCAGGCTGGTTCCGTGCGGAAGACGACGCGGCCGAGCTCGCCACGATCGCCCGCGCGGTGTGGGCGCAGCATCGGCTCGACGTGCGGTATCGGCGTCGGGACAAACTCGCCGAGCGCGTGCTGGAACCGCTCGGGCTCGTGTTGAAGGCGGGCACCTGGTACCTCGTCGCGCGTGTCCCCGCCGATGACGCCCTGCGCACCTACCGCGTCTCCCGGATGACGTCGGTCACCGACATCGAGGAACGCTTCGAGCGCCCGGCGGCCTTCGATCTGGCCGGGTGGTGGCGCGAGTCCTCGGCGAAGTTCGAGGTGGTCGCGCGGCCGGTCCGGGTTCGGGTCCGGCTGAACCGCGACGCCGTGCACGGGCTGCGCCGGGTGTTCCGCGCCGAGTACGTCGCCGAAACCGTCGTCTCGCTCGGCGAACCCGGCGAAGACGGCTGGGCCGAGGCCGAACTCGCGCTGGAAAGCCGCGAAATCGCGCTCGGCCAGCTCACAGCGCTCGGCCCCGGCGTCGAAATCCTGGAACCGCGGGAATTGGGGGGGGGGGGGGGGGCGGGCGGCGGGGGGCGGGCGCGCGCGCCGCCCCCCCCACGCCCGCGGGGGGGATATAATCGGCGAGCGGCCCCCCCCGCGCCGCGCGCGCTGGA
>NZ_JBHYIK010000003.1:70027-83139 GCF_042739735.1 Amycolatopsis sp. NPDC059027
GCGCGCCCCCCCCGCCTCCCAAGCCCTGCCCCGGGCTTTGGGGCGCCCCCCCCGCGCCCACCGGGGGCCCCCCGCCCCCCCCCCCAACTCCGACTGTGCCGTTAGTTACCAATCCGACGGCAGCCACGGCGGAAACGGCTAGCTACGAGCAGGTCGGCTGCGGCCCGTATCCGCCTGCTTTCGGCCGGATTGGTAACCCTGGATCAGCGATAGCCGGTGGTGTCGGCGGGTTTGCCCGCGTGCTCGACCTCGACGATGTACCGCCACGCGTCGGGACGGCTGCCGTCGAGATCGTCGATCTCGTATACCTTCGCGAGCTGACCGCTGCTCAGCGTCTGCCCCGACCAGCGGTTCCGCTCCGGATCCGCGGCCAGCGCGGCCACCGTACGCCCGGCGAACGCCGGCGTCTCCGAGATCGCGAAGTGCGGCACCTTTTCGAGGGCGTCGCGCCAGTTCTCCTCGGTGACGCCGTAGATGTCCAGCATCGCCTCCGACCGCAGCCAGCCCGGTGTGAACGCGACGGCGGTGCAGCCGTGCTCGGCCAGCTCGGCGGCCTGCCCGATCGCGAGCAGATGCGCCGAGGCCTTGGTGACGTAGAACGGCAGCGACGTCCCCTCGCGGTAGTTCGCGTTGAACTCGGCGGTGCCGTCGGTCATCTCGACCACCAGCCCGCCGGGCCGCCGGATCATCAGCGGCAGCAGGAAGTGGCTGGTGATCACGTGCGCGTCGATGCCGAGCCGGAACATCCGGAGCCCGCCCTCGAGCGAATGCTCCCACACCGGCTTGGCCCATTCGAGGTGGTGATCGCCGCCCCAGAGGCCGTTGACGAGGATGTCGAGCCGCCCCTGCTCGGCGTCGATCCGCTTCGCCAGCGCCCCGACCTGATCTTGTTCGAGATGGTCGACGCGGATCGCGACCGCCTTCCCGCCCGCCGCCTCCACCAGATCCGCCGTGTCCTCGATGGACTCCGGACGGTCCACTTCGGACCGCTGGGTCCTGGTGCTGCGGCCGGTGACGTACACCGTCGCGCCCGCGCGGCCGAGTTCGACCGCGATCGCCCGGCTCGCCCCGCGTGTCCCGCCCGCGACCAGCGCGACCTTGCCCGACAGATCCCTCATCCGTGCTCCCGTGTTCGTCGTGGAACTCCTGCTCCGGCCACGGTCGCGCCGAACCATGACAACTCCTGTCATGGTTCGCGGCACACTTTCAGTTCGCGAGCGCGGCCAGGATCTGCTCGGGCGTGGTGCGCGTCGTGTAGTCCGGGTGGACGTCGACGAAGCGGATGACCCGGTCCTGCCCGACGACGAGCACCGCCGGATGCGGCAGTTCCCAGTCTCCCGTTCCATTGCGCTCGCCGACGTCGCCGACCAGCGTCGCCATCGCACCCTGGACGTCCTCGCCGGGCCGGAAGGTGATGCCCAGCGAGCGCGCGACCACGTTCCCGACGTCGGAAAGGACGTCGAAGGTCAGCTCGTTGGACTCCACTGTGGACAGTGAGCCGTCCGGGAGTTCGGGACTGATCGCGGCCAGCCGGGCACCCGACGCGGCGAGCGCGGGCACGACCTCCTGCTGATACGTGCGCAGCGTCAGGTTGCAGTACGGGCACCAGCTGCCGCGATAGAAGACCAGTACGGCCGGGCCGTCGGCGGTCAGGTCCGCGAGGCTTACCTGAGCACCCGTCGCGCCGGGCAGCGTGAAATCCGGCATCGTCGCGCCGACCTGTGCGAACTTCGCCGTGTCGACGTCCTTCTTGCGCTCGACGTCGGCCGTGAGCGGGCCCGCGACCTCGGCCGGAACCGCCTCCTGGACGTGCGCGCGGATCCCGGCCAGTTCGCTGTTGAGTTCGTTCCCCACCATGCGTCCTCTCGATTGTACCGCTCAGTACATCGAGACCGAATGTACTATCCGGTACATGGAGACGCAAGGAGCAGGGGCGACCCCGCGGGGCAGGCGGACCAGGGACGCGATCGTCGACGCCGCCGCGGAGCTGATGTACGTCCACGGCGTCGCGGCGACGAGCGTCGACAAGGTCCTCGCCGCGAGCGGGGCCGGGAAATCGCAGATGTACCACTACTTCAAGGACAAGAACCAGCTGGTCGAGGCGGTCATCGACCGGTTCCTGCGCATTATCCTCGCCAACCAGCCGACCATCACCGCGCTGGATGGCTGGGCCGCGTTCGACCGGTGGACCGAGGAGATCCTGGACGTCCACCGCCGCGCCGGTCATCCGGTCGCCTGTCCGCTGGGCAACCTCGCCGGGGAACTCGGCGACGACCCACGCGTGTCCGCGCTGCTCGACAACGCGTACAAGGAATGGGAGTCACATCTCGAACGCGGGCTGACTTCCTTGCGGGACAAGGGAGAACTCCGCGCCGACGCGGACCCTGCCCGGCTCGCGCAGGCCACGATGGCGTGTGTCCAAGGTGGACTGCTGCTGGCCCACATCCGGCAGGACATCACGCCGCTGGAGGACGCGCTGAAGATCGCCGTGACACATCTGCGGAGCCAGGCGGCGTGAACCTGTCCGGCACCTGTCGGCTTGCTGTGAGTCCTCCATGATTCCGGGCCATCCGCCTACCGGAAGTCGCTTAATGGAAGGGTGAACGGATCGACGGCTGCGCTGGTGGTGCTGTTCGTCGTCTCGCTGGTGCCGCTGCTGCCCCACCACGTGCGTCAACCAACAACACGATACCACGCTCTACCAGCGAGAAGTCGACTTAAGCGAGGAGCCGCCCGAACCCTGCCCTGTCATGGCAGGTCGGGCGGCTCGACTCTGGTAGCTCATGCTGGCCGCAGGTGGATCATCGCAGGAGAAAGACTTGACCGCTCCCCACCTTGGGTTCCGCTAGTCCCCTTTCACGACCGCATGAGGGACATTACTGTGACGGCTCCGGCCGTTTTCTTCGTGACGCCCGGGCGCACTGGAGCGCGTAACGCCGTGGGCGCTTTGAGAGCGGAAGATGGCCAGAGAGTTTGCCGTCCTGGAGCGGGTCGGGTCGGGTGCTAATGGCCTGCGTTGTATTCTAGGCATGACGCGTGTGTCCTCGTTAGCTATTTCTCGTTCGATGCGCTTGCGGATACCAGATACGGAACGTTGCTCGTGGCGCCGGAGGAACTTCCGCCGTCGACGATTGCTCGCCTGTTCGCTCAATATCCAGATTGCGGCGGCGATAAGGGGTACTGCCACTATCGCAAACGAGAATAGCGCCCAGCCGTCCATTAGGTCGCAGGTGGCTGCTGTCGGGGTGAATGACGGTCGCCGGGTTTAGTTTCGGGCATCTTCTCGGCATAGAGCTTTACCGCATCTGCAAGCGCGAGGGCAAGCCCGCTACATTCCATGAGTTCGTCGGCGGAAGCGACGCCGGTCTTGAGGCGAGTTGATACAACTTTCAGCTTGGCGCTAGTCTCCTCGATAAGTCCAGCGAGGCTAGCTTGCGAGTCACTCATTCGCGGCGGCTTCCTCTTGGATAGTAGCGTGTTCATGGAGAAGGTCAGACAGTTCTTTCAGCATGTCGGCGTACTCGTGCTGCTTCTTAGGTGTCATCTTGTCGAGCATCAGCGCGTTTGCAATCGTTTCTGCGTGGCTGCTTACTGCCTGAAGTGATTCGATGAGCGCTTTGGTGTCTTTATTCATGCTCGGGCCTCTATTGCCCTTCGTCCTTCTCATCATTATCTTCTTGTGTCATCTCTAAGAGTTTGGCAAAAAGCCTGGCACGCGTGACGTCTCCCTCATTTAAGGCTTGGAGGGCTGCTGCGGCGGCCTGTCGTTCCTTCTTGGTTGGTTCATGATCAGTTCCCACGGGTTTCTGGGTACTCCTTCACTCAATTGCGGTCTTAAGTCGCATGGCCAGAACTTGTGCGCGAGCCGCGAAGTTCAGGTGATCTAACATTTGGTCCTGCAATAGGCTGTTCTGGGCTAGGTGGCGGAGACTTGGCACTACCACATAGTGCGCGTCCGTGCGGACAAGTTCGGCTACTAATTCGTCGAAGGCTTCCCGCGATCCGCAATGAAACTCGAAAAAGAAGCAGACGAAGCGAAGGCCGCAATTTTCGGCATATGTGACCACTTGGCTTTCGAGTTTTCGAACTTTATCGTCCGGCACATCGCAAGGAACGCGCATGTAGCCATAAGCGCGCGGTGCCGTCGCCGGACTGTCGAGAACCGCCGCTGACCCCGTGGGGCTCATGATTCACTCCGCTCGAACTTGTCGTCCTGACCAGCCGTAACGGCCGGTTCCGCCGAAGTCAGCGTGGCGTATGCGATGATTTCATTGGAAGGTCGCGTAGGGGCCAGGTGGGTGCCTCGCGAGGGCCACGGGCACAAGCCGAAAGGAGTGCTGGCATGAGTGATGAGGAGCAGTCACGTCGCTCGCGCACAGTGCTTGAACGACTGATCCGGGAGCGGCGCGAGACATTCGACGAGTTCGCGGAGTTCGCAACGAACTTCGCCAGAGACTGCGGCGAGCCCGGCACCCTCAGCGGGCGACACGTAAAACGGTTGGCTTCCGGTCGGGGTGACGGCGGCAAACCACTGGGTCGGCCTCAGCAGGCCACTGCCAGGCTTCTTGAGCGCATCTTCGGCGTAAAGATCGAAGACCTGCTCGCCCCTCCTCGGGACCACTTCGAGCAGACGGACGACGAAGCTGATTTCCGGGCTCTACTACGTGCGTCGAACCGGATCGACGGCACCGTGCTCCGGCTCTTGCGCGAACAGTTGACCATGACGCGCAGGCTTGATCGGCAACTAGGGGCCGTCCTCGCACACGATGAAGTGCTTACGAAGATCGGACAGGTCGGCAAGCTGATGGGACACAGCGTCATGCCGACGACACGGGAGCAGCTTGCCGCCTTGCTGTCCGAACTTCGGACACTCGCCGGGTGGCAGGCTCTCGACCTGGGGAACGTCGCCCAATCTTGGCAGCACTACGAACAGGGCAAGATGGCTGCCAAGGAACCGACGAACCCCGCGTTCGAGGCGCACACCAGCGCAGGTCAGGCTTTCGTGCTCTTGGACGTCGGCGACTCGGCGTCAGCCGTTGAGCTGATGACAAGCATCCGGCGGAGAGCTGAACGGAAGACCGATCGGCTCGTCCGGTCATGGCTTGCCGCCGCCCACGGGGAGACACTGGCCGCCGATGGGCAACGTTCGGCGAGTCTCCGCGCGTTCGATCAGGCGGCCGCGTTGCTGCCCGAGCACGTCGAGGAGTGCGAAGGGCCATATCTTGCCCTCGACTCCGTCCACCTCAGTCGGTGGCGCGGTCACGCACTCGCCAGAGTCGGCGAGCCTGACGCGATCGAGGTACTCACCAGCGCGCTTGACCGTCTCGATCCCACGTTCGTCCGTGCTGAGACGGCCTTGCGGGTTGACCTTGCTACCGCGTTCACGGCTCTGCGTGAGCGCGAGCAAGCATGCGTACACATTGGACGTGCTCAGATTCTCGCCGCTGACATCGGCTCGGCGCGCCAACACCGCCGCCTCGAACGTCTTATGGCTCGCATCGGGTAGCGCTAGGCTCCCTACGTGACTGAAGACGTTGGGTCGTGGAAGACCTTCGGTGAGCGGACCGTCTACGACAACAAGTGGGTGCGCCTCGGGCTGACCGACGTGCAAGCGCCGAACGGTGAGCGATGGGAATACCACGTCGTGCACTTGGCGCGCATCGCGATCGGTCTGATCGTGGATGCTCAAGATCGGGTGCTCATGCTCTGGCGCTACCGGTTTGCCACGGACCAGTGGGGTTACGAACTGCTCGGCGGGCTGGTCGAGGAAGGCGAGGAACCCGCAGCGACAGCGGCTCGCGAGATCCGGGAAGAAAGCGGCTATGAGCCTGTCGGTGACGCCGAACACCTGATCAGCTTCGAGCCACTACCCGGGCAAGTAACAGCGCCGACTGACGTCTACTTGTGGCGCGCTGCCGAGAAGGTCGGCGAACCGACGGACACTGAGGAAGTTGGACGGCTTGAGTGGGTCCCACTGAGTCGGATTCCGGAATTGGCCCAGCGTAAGGAAATTCTCGGCGCAGGCGCGTTGGTTCCCCTGCTGTACTACATCGCCTCACGCAATTCCGGTAGCGCTGCCGGGCAAGATCAGCCCACTGAGACGGCGTAGTTGCCGATCTGACTTGATCTGCGCGGCGAGCCGCCGCGCCTGCCGTGCATGTTCGAGTGAAGCATCTCGGTCACCTGCTGCCGCAAAGGCGAACGCCAGGTCGACCAACATGCCAGTCTTGGCACGGATGAAATCCGGCGGCAGGCGCGGCAACGCGTCGGTGAGCCGCTGGATCGCGTCCGGCTCGCCGAGTTTGCTCAACGCGTTGCCGCGCCACCGATCGAGGTGTGCTCCACCTAGAAAAAGGAACGGCAACGCCGGGTCTACGGGGTCGGTGGGCAAATGCTCGTCCGCCGAGTCGAAAGCTCTCAAGGCATCGTCCCTCTGACCTGCCGCCGCAAGCCCTTCCCCGTGTGCTGCCGCCGTCCATGCGCGCAGTAGCGGCGGTGCCGTGCGGTCGGCAAGCGCACGGGCTTCGGCGAGTTGTCCCACGGCTGATTCAACTTCGCCAAGGTCAATCAGGATAAATGCCTGCTGCGCGGTCGAGTGCGCAAGCAGGATCGGTGACCCCGCTTCACGTGCGGCCGCTTTCGCTGTCTCGTGGTGCTCCCATGCTTGCCGGATGGCGTTGCGGTCAAGCGCTTCCCAACCGGCCAGTGCCGATGCCTCAGTCAGGACCCCGGCCAATGCTTGGCGTTGGCCGTGCATCGTGCTGAAGCCAAGCAGGCTTTGTATCTGCTCTATGTTGCTTCGCAGTTGATCCAGCAGCGTCACGCCACCGAACCGCCTATCGACATGCCGCGCCTGATCGACCTGCCGTTTGAAGATCTCGACGGTCTCGGCGTCAACCGAGCGCGCTAGCGCGAGTCGCGAGATCAGCTCGTCTGCTTCGTCGTTCACCTCCTCATCGGGGAAGCCAAGTTCTTCGTTGGTGCGGCCGTAGACGTCGCGGAACAGACGTCGGTACGGCTGACTGACGGCCTCGCGGCCGTTCTCCCAGCGCGACAGCTTGGTCTTGAGGCTCGTCGCGGACATGACGGGAACGGCGAGTGTGTCCGCGCGGCGCAGCAGCATCTTTATGACGTCATCCGCCTTGTAGCCGAGATGCCTGCGCACGGCCTGAAGCCTTGTCTCAGCCATAGGCCACAACCCGCCGATAACCGCGCTGACCTGCGCAGTTAATTGCAGTTAATGGGTCCGCGGTTAACCTCAGCCACCTGCGTAAAGGTGCCTTGCTGCCGTTTCCTTGAGCCATGAACGCAAACGGAAACCGCCCGGCGCTCGGGCCGCGAAGGCAGTTGACACCGCTCAGCATCGGACCCCTAATGGCCGTCCGGCCGACTCAACACGTCGGCAATTTCCGCCCGCAGTGCGGAGAGTTGCTCAGTGATGTCCGAGAGTCGACGCTCAATGACGGCCAGCCGCGCCGACACCGCGTCTTCCATGTCCTCGCGCGGCTGCCCCGGGGCCGGCGGAATGCGGCCGTGCAGCACTGCGAGCAGGTGTTGCGGGTGCAGGCCAAGCGCCAGTGCCAGGGCTTCGAGCGTCCGGTCACTGCGCTTGCGCTCGACGGTGTGGTTCTGGATCTCGCGGACGATCGCCTGAGAGACCTGCGAGCGTTCCGCCAGTTCGCGCTGTTTCCACCCGAGCTCGTTCACGCGCTCGTTGATGGCCTTCGCGACCGCCGCCCAGTCTTCCGACACCCATTCCTCCGTGGTCCGCCTCAGCGCCGACATTAGCGCTTGACGCCATTCAGCGGCGCCGCAACCGAGCCGCGTCGCGCATTCGGACCATTCTCACGCTTCCATGCGACTAAATCATCGCAAATTTCGCGACTAAATCAGCTTTCATGACCTTAAGGACCAAATCCAATGCAGAAGAAAATGCCCGACGCCGGTGGACCGGCGTTCTACTCACTGGCCGACGCCGCGTGGATTCTCGGTGTCAGCCTCGACCAGATCCATCGCGCAATCCGGGTCGGCACGCTGCGCACCGTGCGGCGCCGCGCCCGACTCGTCATTCCGGCCGCCGAGTTGCGGCGTGTACTCGATGGCGGTGCGCGATGACCGAATACGACTACACGGAGATGGCTGCCCAACTCGACCGGTGCGCCGACGTGCCGGACGACGTGCTCAACGAAGTGGTGACCAGGGACGGCATGTGCTTCTGGGCGTTCGACCGGTCCGACATGCCCCAACTGTCCGGAGACTGCTCGCCGAACCGGGAGCTGGCCGCGCGCATGTGCGCCGGGTGCCCGGTGATCGACGAGTGCCGGGAACTGGACTTGCGGACGGCCGGACCGGACACGGTCGGGGTGTGGGGTGCGCTGCCGGATACCGACCGGCGTGCCCTGTACCCGGTGTGGCTGCACCGCCGCGAAGGCGGTGAGGCGCGATGACGCTCAACCTCACGCCAACACAGATCCTCGCCGGAGTCGGGGTGCTGCTCACGCTGTTCATGGTTTGGCGTTACAGCGCACGCAAGGCGCAGCGGGCCGCCGACAAGGCACGGGCGAGTGCTCGTGTGGTGTCGCTGGCCGGTCGGGTGTTGTTCACGGGCGCGGTGTTCACGGGCATTCAGTGGCTCGTGATCACGCACATGAATAACCCGACGTTGGTGCTGGTGGTCCTCGGGCTGCCGGACATGATCGCCGCGTATGTGCTGACGCGTGCCCTGACGGTCACGTCGCTGGACACCACCACCCGCCGGGGCGGTGATCGCCGATGACTACGACCAATGAGAACCAGGAAGCAACGGCAGCACCGGGGCGGGCGCGGCGGTTGGCCGAGGATGCCGCCGAGGCGGCCGACGTCCGCCGCTGGCAGACGCACCCGGACGTGGTGGCCCTGCGAGTCGAGCGGGTTCGGGCGCAGGTGGACCGACTGTGCTGGTCCGGCATCGTGCTCGGCTTGGCGTTCACCACGGCCAACGTGCAGTGGTTCGCCGCCGCCGGGGCCGCGTTCGGGTCGTTGCCATGGCTCACGGCGTGGCTGCTCGACCCGACCGTGTGTCTGGTCCTGCTGGCAATCCTGCGGGCGGAGCAGATCACTGCCCGGTACCAGGTCCACACGGGAGCGTGGGTACGGGCTGCGAAGTGGCTCACGCTAGCCGCCACTTATGTCATGAACACCTGGTCATCGTGGGCGGCCGGTTCACCGGCGGGAGTGGTCCTGCACTCGGTGCCGCCGCTGGTGGTGTTCGTGGCCGCCGAGGCGGTCACCGATCTGCGGGACAAGCTCACCGACGCCGTAGCGGTGGCGTTCATGAACGCCACGGACCGGACGACCGTTCATGAACCGGCCGCCGGGCATGAATCGGGGGTACCGCGCCCGGCGGTACCGCGTAGTGAGCGACCGGCCCGGCGGAAGCTGTTCGCCGACTACCTCGCCGATGCCCGCAACGCGTGGACGTCCGAAGTGGACGTCACCCCGGCATGGGTGCGGGAGGTCACGGGATGTTCCCGGGGCCTGTCCTCCCGGCTCGCCGCCGCCCTTTCCGCTGAGGCGGGAAAGGGGGTGCGTGATGACGACTGAACCGACCCCGGAGGAACCCGAAAGCACGGAACTGGCGCGACGCGGCGCACGCGGCGTTGAGCACGTCGGTCCGGTGCTGGACGGCGAACTGATCGACGACACGTTGCCCCAACCGCGCAACCGGACGGTCCCGCGTCGGGTCACGTCGTGGCGGCAGCGTTGCAAGGAAGCGGCCGGGCGGATGTGGCGATCCGAGCCGATGATGCGGGCGCGGTCGGTACTGGCGTATCGGGTGCGGAAGGCTCCGCAGGATGTGGCGCGGCTCGTGTGGTTCGTGCTGCGTGGCAACTGGCGGTGGCTGGTCAAGTTCTGGAGCTGGGCCACCTATGCCGATCTGCGGGCGGATGCCCGCCGCGCCCGGCTGGCCGGGGATGCCGAGGCACGCCGTGCCGCGCAGGAGCTGATCCGTTCGGATGCCACGGCGCGGTGGGCAAGGCTCGGGATCGTGTTGCGCCGGATGGTGATCACGTTGCGGGTCGCTGCGCCGGTGGCGGTGGTGCTGTGGCTGGTGGATTCGGTGATGGATCGGGCGGATATGTGGCCGTGGCTCGCCGACGTCTACACGGGAGTGGGCGCTGTGTGGTCGGCGGTGGTCGTGCTCGTGCCGCTGCTGCTGTTCGTGCTTCCGTTGGTGTGGGCCGTGGCGGCGGCGTTCGAGGGACGCGACCGCACCCCGGGCGCGGGCTGGCTGGTTCGGCCCGACCGCGACGATGCCGATTCCTGGATCGACGAACGGATGATCTCAAGGGCCTTGGCGCATTTGGGGATCACTCCAATTGACCGGTTCTATAAGGACGGTGGAGAGCTGGTCTACACGGTCGCGGCCCGCAAGGACGGTGACGGCACGTTCGCTCAGGTCCGGTTGCCGCTGGGCGTGACCGCCGACATGGTGGCCGCGCGTCGGTCCAAACTGGCCGCCAACCTCGGGCGGGCGTCGCTGGAAACGTGGCCTACCAAGGGAGATGAGGATGGCGTACTTGACCTGTGGATCGCCGACAAGGGCGTCCTCCGGGGCGGGGCCGGCGGATGGCCGCTGGCCCACGATGGACAGGTTGACGTGTTCAACGGTGTCCCGTTCGGACTGTCGCAACGCGGGCTGGTCATCAACGCGCCGCTTGTCGGGGTCAACTGGCTGATCGGAGGCCGCCCCGGGCAAGGAAAGTCGGCAGCACTGCGGACGCTGCTGCTCGGCGCGGCACTCGACCCTGCGGCTGAGTTGTGGGTGTTCGTGATGGGCGAGTCACCCGACTTCGACCCGTTCGCCCCGCGCCTGTCCCGCTACCGGATGGGCATGGATGACAACGTGGCCGAAGCGGCCACGGCGGCGCTGGCGGACTTGCTGACCGAAATGGAGCGACGCGGCAAGGTCCTCGGAGAGCAGCCCGGCCGCCCGCCGAAGGTCTCGCGCAAGCTCGCCGACAAGCGCGGGCTTGGACTGCACCCGCTGGTGTGCGGGATCGACGAATGTCACGAGCTGTTCCAGCACCCCAAGTTCGGCAAGAAAGCCGCCGAACTGGCCGTGCGACTGATCAAGCGAGGACGCAAGTACGGCATCGTGTTGCTACTGGCCACCCAGTCGCCCACAAAGGACAGCATCCCGAGGGAGGTCACCCGCAACGTCTCGTGCGGGGTCGCGTTCTCCGTGGCCGATCAGGTCGCCAACGACGGCCTTCTCGGATCGGGCAAGTACGCGGCCGGTATCCGCGCGACCGAACTACGGATCAACACCGACCGGGGAACCTGCGTCGCGGTCGGCGTCACCGACGAGACGTTCGAGTTGGTCCGCACGTTCTACGTCCCGTTCGAAGACGGGGCCGACGACGTGACCCCGGTTATCGCGCGAGCCGTGGCGTTGATCGAGGAGGCGGGCCGGGCGGTCGAGTCCAGCGCGCTTCCGGAGATCGAAGCGGCACCGGTTGCCGACCACCTGGCCGACGTCGACGCGGTGATGGACGGGGAGCGTCGCGTTAGGACACAGGTGATCCTCACCCGGCTGGCCCGGCACGATCCCGGCGAGTACGAGGCGTGGACCTTCCGGGACCTCACGGCCGCGCTCGCCGCGTACCGGATCGCGCCCGTCAAGTCGGACGGGAACAAGGTCGTCCGCGCCGAGGACGTCGCCGCCGCGCTCGCCGACCGGGGCCGGGACGGCAGGGAGCCGGACGGGGACCCGGCAGGGAGTCAGGGAGTTCTCCCTGCCGGGTCCCTGGGCCAAAGTCCCCGCGTTGACCAGGGAAAACCCGACTCAGGGACTCCAGGGACCGGCCGCTGGCCAACTCCAGAATCAGGCCGAAACCCGGGTGATTCCGGGACGTGCCGAGGTCCCTCCCTGGCTCCCCGCCGACCGGGCGAGGGGAGGTGACCGCCCCTTGACCGATCACGGCACTCACGCACGATCAACCACCGCGCACCACTACCCGAAAGGCAGCGACTATGACCGCAACCACCACCACGATGCGGAGCACGGCCGAGGTATCGGCGACGGCGGAACGGACGGGACTGGCACATCGGATGGTGATCGTGCCGACAGCCCGGACGACGGGAACCGGTCGGACTCCGATCAGTCCCGGCGCACCCGGCAGGGCACCGCCGCACGACGGTCTCAACGGGCCGTGGAGGGCTCGGCACCGTCCATGCCGAACCAGCCGACCGATACGGCATCCAGACGGGGAGACGGGCACGCTGGGCCGGTAACAAGTCAGGTTTCGGCGACGCTCACGGCGGCTCCAGATGGCGCGCTGTGGGTGGCCATTGACGGTGCGGATGTCGCGCAGTTGGCCGCCAGGATCGGCGCGTTGTGCGACGAAATGATTCCGCCGCCCCGGTAGCCACCTGCTAACCAAGTTGGTGGTTGCTGTGCTGGCCCTCGTAACAGAGAACCCCTCCGCCGTGTGGCGGAGGGGTTCTCTGTCGTTGGGGTGTGTACCCGGGGCTATTTCTCCCCGCGTTCTGACTGCACAGGTTCTACCGTCGTTCGATCGAGTAGGTCCGTGATCTCTATCGTCTCGTTGGTGTCGGCGGTCCGGTCGTACCATTCGGCTATTTCCGGCATGGCTTCCCGCCAGCCGTCCGGTAGCCGCCAGCCAGCCGACCAAGTACCGTCTGGCCGTTTCTGCACCGCGAACGCGAACCCCAATTCGAGCCACCTGCGGCGACGGTCTTCCGGCGACATTCCTTGTAGCTCTTGCTGCCAGGTTCGGTCGGTGGGAACCCATTGCACACCACCCGGGTCGGCCGGAAGCGCCCTTAAAGTGTCGATATCGGTCAAGATCTTGTCTCCATCGTCCATGATCCGGTGGCGATCTTCCGGCGACTTGGCTCGCGCGACCTCGGACATCAACTTGGCGTATTCTCGTTCCAGCTTCGCGATCTCGTTAGCATGATTGGTTGGCGGCAAAACGATACGCTCACGGACCGGTACCATCGCGAAGATATTGTAGAAAGCTTGTGTAGCCAATGGTTCAATCTCTTCCGCCCGCATGGCTGGGCCGTGTTTGTGTGACGGACATTGCCAGTAATTGTATTCGTAC
>NZ_JBHYIK010000003.1:83237-158413 GCF_042739735.1 Amycolatopsis sp. NPDC059027
CTTGTAGAAAGCTTGTGTAGCCAATGGTTCAATCTCTTCCGCCCGCATGGCTGGGCCGTGTTTGTGTGACGGACATTGCCAGTAATTGTATTCGTACTCGGCGACGGTTCCATCCTTGCGCTTTCCCTTTCGATGAGCGACACGATGCCAAAGGGGCTCAAGGCATTCCGGGCACACCAGGACGCCGGAGAATTCATAAGGCTGATTACTGCCGCGCTCCTTCCGGCGCGCCCTCGCATTCAGTCGGACGGATATATCAGCTTGCTCGGCGGGTTCGAATATTCCAAGCTCTACAAGGTCCGGGTTTTCCAGTAAACGGCGGAGAGCTGTTCGGTGCCATTTTTTCCCCTTGAGTTCGACCGTTGCCGGATCTTCCCCGCGTCGTTCGGCTGCTAGCTGCAATTGCCTGTCTCGTGGGGTAACGACTTTGCTTTCCGTCAACCAGTCGCACATCTCGGTAAGGGTCTTTCCTTCCCGTGTCATCTTTGAAAGGGAATGAAGAACCTTGACCGCGTAGGGGTCGAGCCCGAGAATCCATCCACCGCCGGGCAGTGCTACCGGCATGGTGCCGTAGGTGTGGCCTTCCCCTGCCCACCGGCCCGCTTCCTTGAGTGCGGCCCTCGCCGCACGGAACCGCTCTTTCATGCGTTCTCGTTCCATGCGGGCGAACGCGGCAATAAGCGTGATCATGAACTCTGACATCGAGTTACTGGAATCGATGCCTTCCGCAATGCAGATCAACCGCTTTCCGCGTGCCCTCAGCCATTCCAGCAAGGTGAGCGCGTCCATCACGTTGCGGACCAAACGATCCAGCTTGGAAACAACCAACGTCTTCCATGGTTTCGGTGCCGCGTCCGACAGCCAGACCTTCAGCCCGTCCCGTTTGTGGGGTTCCAGGTCCCCAGAGACGTGGAGGTCTTCCACGGTCGCAACGATAGGAACGCCGTAGGCGTTCGACCATCGGTGCGTATCCCGCGTCTGGACCTCATTGGACGTGCTCTCATCCGAGAAGTGTGACTGGCGGACGTAGCACAATGCCGCGTCGTTGTCTGGGGTGAACGGGACGACTGGGAGGCGGGTGCTGGTCTGCTTCTTGAGCCGCTGTCGCTTCCGGGGTGCCGATGCGCTCATGGTCCGTATCCTCGCTGGTAGACGTCAGTGTCGAGTTTAGTTCGTTGACGCACCTGGTGGCCCACCGAGGTGACCATCATCGGCATGGCCGTCGCGGCCGCACAGGGCGGGCCACCGCTCGCGCTGGTCATCGGCGTCGCGGCCGCGGGCTGCCTCGTCTCGGATCAGGTGCTCTACCTGCTCGGCCGCTCGGGCGGGCAAGCTCTGCTCGCCAGGCTGAGCCGACGTCACCGGTTCGCCGCCGGTATCGGCTGGCTCGACGGGCGGTTGCAGCGGCATCCGCGGCCGGTGCTCGTCGTCGCCCGCTGGCTGCCCTCGGGTGGGACGGTCGGCGCGCTGCTGGCCGGTTCGCTTCGCTGGCCACTGCGCGAATTCCTCACCGCGTCGGCCATCGGCATCACGCTCTGGACGTCCTATGTGGCCCTGCTCGGCTACGCGGGCGGCCAGCTGATCGCCGAACCCGGGATCAGCATGGCACTCTCCCTGGCCATCGCGCTGATCCTGGGTTCGGTGCTCACTCTCGGAATCCGGCGCCGCGGTACGGCTTAGGTGGTGAGCGCGGCGACTTCGGCACGCAGCTCGCCAACCACCGTAGCCACCGCGGGCCGGTCGAGCGCACCCGCGCGGCACACCACTTCGACGAGCCGGGCCGCTCGGATTCCGGCCAGCGGACGGCAAACGAGGCCGCTGCCCCTGCGATCGTCCACTGTGTACCGAGGCAGCAGCGCGACACCATGACCGGCCGCGACGAGGCGTTCGATGATGCGGAAATCGTTGATGCGCTGGACGATCTGCGGGCGCACGCCGGTGCGGACGGTCAGCGAGCGGAGCACGTCGTCGACCGGGAAGCCGAAGTCGACGCTGATCCAGCGTTCGTCGGCCAGCTCGGCGAGTTCGACCCGGCGTTTGCGGGCCAGCCGGTGACCGGCGGGCAGGGCGACGTCGAGGGGTTCGCGCAGCAGCGGCAGGACCTCGATGCGGCCGGATTCGAACTCCGGCGCGTGCTCGTCGCGGTGCGCGACCACGACGTCGTAGTCCGCGAGCAGGCCGGGCACCTCCGGCGGCGTCATGTCGACATCGCGGACGTCGACGTCCAGCCCCTCGTAGGCGCCGACCCGGTGCAGCAACCCCGGCAACAGCATGAGCCCTGCCGACTGGAAGATCGCGACCCGGACGCGGCCGCGTGGTGCGCTGCGGTAAGTGTCCAATTCGGACTCGGCGCGGTCGAGCGCGGCCAGCACCTCGTCGGCACGGGCGACCAGCGCGCGACCGGCGTCGGTGAGCCGAAGCCCGCGCCCGGCCGGTTCGGTGAGGGGCAGCCCGACTTCGGCTTGGAGCGCGCGAAGCTGTTGGGAGACCGCGGACGGCGTACAGTGCAGGGCCCGCGCCGCGGCGGTGACGCTGCCGCGGTCCGCGAACTCCCTCAGCGTGCGCAGCCTGCCGATGTCCACGGCCGCAGCATATGTGAAGGCGACACTGCACAGTGGACTCAGCGACGCAGCGCGGTCTCCTTGTCCATATGCGACAGCTTCTCGGGGTTGCGCACGGCGTAGAGCCCGGTGATGAGGCCGTCGTCGATGCGCACCGCCAGGACGGTGTCGACCTCGCCGTCGAACCGGAGGACCAGCGCCGGGTAGCCGTTGACCTGCGCCGGCCGCAGCGATCCCTCGGCCATCTTGCCCAACCCGGCGGCCAGCACCCGGCCCACCCGGTCGGCACCGGTGACGGGCCGCAGCACAGCCTGCACGACGCCGCCACCGTCGCCGAGGAGGACGACGTCCGGCGCGAGGATGTCGAGCAGTCCCTGTAGCTCCCCGGTTTCCACCGCGCGCTGGAACGCCTCCAACGCGCCACGGGCCTCGGTGGGTGAGACGACCCCACGCGGCCGCCGGGCCGCGACGTGCGCTCGTGCCCGATGAGCGATCTGCCGGACCGCCGCCGGGGTCTTGTCGACGGCGTTCGCGATCTCGTCGTAGTCCAGATCGAACACCTCGCGCAGCACGAACACAGCGCGCTCGGTCGGCGCGAGTGTCTCCAGCACCAGCAGCATCGCCATCGAGACGCTGTCGGCCAGCTCGACGTCCTCGGCCACGTCCGGCGCGGTCAGCAGCGGCTCGGGCAACCACGGACCGACGTAGGACTCCTTGCGGCGGCCGAGCGTCCGCAGCCTGCTCAGCGCCTGGCGGGTGGTGATCCGGACCAGGTAGGCACGCTGGTTCTCGATCTCGTCGAGATCGACGCCCGTCCACCGCAGCCAGGTCTCCTGCAGGACGTCCTCCGCGTCGGCGGCCGAGCCGAGCATTTCGTAGGCGACGGTGAACAGCAGGTTGCGGTGGGCGACGAACGCCTCGGTGGCGGTGTCCGTCCGCTCGCTCATGCGATCGACTCGCTTCGCGAGACAGCGTCTAACTCCTTTTGGCGCATGACATCCATGATTCGCTCGCAAGCATCGCTCATGGATGGCTCCTGTCCGTGCACGCACAACAGTGTCGCCATCAGACGCCGGGCCTCGCCGGTTTGTGACATCGCCTGTCTGTGTCGCTCGTCACGCGCCCGCGGTGTCACAAACCCCGGGTCATCCGGCATCTGGTGGTCGTTCAGCTACGACACCACGAGTGAGGACGAGGTCATGGAAGCCCGATTCAACATGTTCGAGAACGAGATCGCCGCGAAGTTCGGCAAGCGGTTCGCCAACACCGCGATGGTGATCGCCCAGTCACCGCTGCCGAAGTCCACGCAGGAGCTCGTGTCGCTGCGCGCGAGCCAGATCAACGGCTGCGGCTTCTGCACGGACATGCACACCAAGGACGCCGCGGCCGCCGGCGAAACCGCGGTCCGGCTCAACCTGGTCGCCGCCTGGCGCGAGGCCACCGTGTTCACCGAGGCGGAGCGGGCCGCACTGGCGTTCACCGAGGAGGGCACCCGGCTCGCCGACCTCCACCATGGCGTGTCCGACGAGACCTGGGCGCAGGTGCGCAAGCACTACGACGACGACCAGCTCGCCGCGCTGATCTGCCAGGTCGCCCTGATCAACGCGGCCAACCGGATGAACGTGATCGTGCGCAATCCGGCGGGTTCCTACGAGCCCGGCATGTTCGACAGCTTCGTGAACTGAGTGGCGGGCGCGTCCCTGCCCGGCCCGGTACCGCTTACCGGGCCGGGCAGGCGACTGTGAAGGAGCACTGCACAGTTCGTGCAGATTTTCTCGCTGGTCCTTCACGATCGGGTTAACGAGAGTGGGTGACATGCCCATCCGTGATCGTCTGCTCGCCGCGCTCGTCGCCGTCCTGTGGGGCTGCAACTTCCTCGCCATCCACGTCGCGCTCGGGCAGTTCCCGCCGGTGTTCGCCGGGGCGCTGCGGTTCGCGGTGATCGCGATCCCGACGATCCTGTTCGTACCGTGGCCGAAGGTCAAGATCCGCTACCTCCTCGGCTATGGGCTCGGGTTCGGCACCGGGCAGTTCGCGTTCCTGTTCATCGCGATGAACACCGGGATGCCGACCGGGCTCGCCTCACTGGTCCTGCAGGCCTCGGCGCCGTTCACCGTGCTGCTCGGCACGTTCTTCCTGCGGGAACGGGTCAGCGGCAGGCAGCTGGCCGGGATCCTGCTCGCCGTGGCGGGCATGGCGACCATCGCCTGGCAGCAGTCGACGCACGCCGCGCTACTGCCGGTGATCCTCACCCTTCTGGGCGCGCTGAGCTGGGCGTTCGGCAATCTCGCGACGAGGCGGGCCGCGCCGGAGAATCCACTGCACTTCGCGCTGTGGATGTCCGTGGTGCCGCCGCTGCCGATGTTCGCGCTGTCGCTGCTCATGGAGGGCCCTTCGGCGCAGTGGCACTCGCTGGCCACGCTGGGCACGAAGACCGGGCTGATCGCGCTCGGCGGGCTGGCCTACATCGTGCTGCTCGGCACGATCGCGGGCTCCGGGATCTGGACGACGCTGATGCGGCGCAACCCTGCCGGGGTCGTCGCGCCGTTCTCGCTGCTGGTGCCGGTGGTCGGGCTTTCGATGTCGTTCCTGGTGCTCGACGAGCGGCCGAGCCTGCTCGAAATCGTCGCGGCCGCGGTGGTCATCGGCGGTGTGCTGCTCGGGTCGCTCCAGCGACGGCGCCGCGCCGCCGACCTCGACGGGGAGCTACCCCCCGTCGAGGCTCCGGCGAAGGTGTGACCGCCCGGCTCAGGCCTTCGACTGCTCGGTGACCGATGAGTCCTTTTCGGACGGAGAATCCGCGTCGTCGTGATGTTTCCTGGCCATCCGCTTCTTGATCACCAGCATGAACACGAGCCCGAAGAGCACCGCGACACCGAGACCGACGTACGAGAAGTTCTTGAGCCACTTCTCGGCGACCACGCCAAGGTAGTAGATCAACGTGGTGGTGCCCGCGGCCCAGACGATGCCGCCCGCCGCGTTGGCCATCAGGAACCGCGGGTAGTGCATGCCCAGTGAACCGGCGAGCGGACCGGCGAGAATACGGAGAAAAGCGACAAAGCGACCGAAAAAGACCGCCCACGCACCGCGTTTCTGGAACATCCGCTCGGCATTGGCGATGTGGTCCGGGCCGAAATGCTTCGGGAATTTGCGTCCCGCCCAGGCAAGTAGTCGTGTACCGCCCTTGCGGCCGATGGTGTACCCGATGCTGTCGCCGATGATCGCGCCGGCGCTCGCGAGGATCGCGATCCACACCGGGCTCAGCTGGGAATGCTGCGACGACAGCAAAGCCGCGCTGATCAGGACGACCTCACCGGGCAGCGGAATCCCCAGGCTTTCGATCATGATCACGAGACCGACGATCAGGTAGACCGAAAGCGGTGGAATCGCCTCCAGCCACTGGTCGATGTGCACGTCCGTACCCCCTGCTGCTTTTGTCCGATTTGTTCCTGGAAACGCGGCTTCGCACCCGCAGGGTACCGAGGCCAGGGTAGGCCGCGAAGCCAACTCAGGTATTACCCGGCGTCCGACTTGCGGCTTAGGCGAGCTGCGAAGCGCGGGATTCCAGGTAAGTGCGTTCCGGGATGCTCAGCGTCCGGCGAGCCGCCTCGAGGTAGTGCTCACGGGCTTCGCCGACCTCGCCCAGCTGTTCCAGCAGGTGGGCTCGGACGGCCTCGACGCGGTGGTGCTGCGCGAGCGCGGTGTCGCGTTCGGCGTCGGCGAGTTCGTCCAGCGCCGTGCGCGGTCCGTGCACCATCGCGACGGCGACGACGCGGTTCAGCGTCACCATCGGACCGGGCGCGACGTTCCGCAGGAGGTCGTAGAGCGTGAGGATCTGCGGCCAGTCGGTGTCCTCGGCCTTCGCGGCCTCCGCGTGCACGGCGGCGATCGCGGCCTGCAGCTGGTACGGCCCGATCGGCGCCGTCGCGAGCGACGTCGTGATCAGCTCGACGCCCTCGGCGATCGCGTCGGCGTCCCACAACCGCCGATCCTGGTCCGCGAGCGGGACGAGGGCGCCTGAGCGGGTCCGCGCCGGGCGGCGGGCCTCGGTGAGCAGCATGAGCGCGAGGAGCCCGGCGACCTCACCGTCGTCCGGCAGCTCGGTCCGCAGTTGCCGGACGAGCCGGATCGCTTCGGCGGTCAGCTCGACGCGGTTCAGCGCGGCGCCGGAACTGGCTGTGTGTCCCTCGGTGAAGATCAGGTACAGCACCTGCAGCACGGCGGCGAACCGCTCGGCGCGGTCGGCTTCGGGCAGCCGGAACTCCGCGCCCGCCGCCTTGATCCGCTGTTTCGCCCGGCTGATCCGCTGCGCGATCGTGGCCTCCGGGACGAGGAACGCGCGGGCGATCTCCGCGGTCGTGAGCCCGCCGACCGCGCGCAAGGTCAGCGCCACCTGCGACGACGCGGTGAGCGACGGATGACAGCAGAGCAGCAGCAACGTCAGCGAGTCGTCGACGGCGGGCGCCGGGTCCGGGTCCGGCGGGGCCAGCGCGGCGACGGTCTCCTCACGTCGCTGCCGTGCCGTGTCGGAACGCCAGAGTTCGATGCGGCGACGGGACGCGGTGGTGATCAGCCAGCCCTTCGGGTTGGCCGGGATGCCTTCCGACGGCCACTGCGTCGCGGCGGCGAGCAGCGCTTCCTGCACCGCGTCCTCGCAGCTGTCGAAGCCGCCGTACCGCCGGACGAGCGCGCCGAGGGCCTGCGGCGCGAGTTCCCGCAGCAGGCCCGTGATGGACGGCGTCGTCACATCTCATCCCCGTACAACCCCATCACCGGCCGGACCTCGACGGTCGCGAACTGGGCCTCCGGGATACGCGCGGCGATCTCGATCGCGCGGTCGAGGCTTTCGCATTCGAGCAGGTAGAACCCGGCGAGGAACTCCTTGACCTCGGCGAACGGGCCGTCGGTGGCGATCGTCCTGCCACTTTGGACACTCACCTGTTTCGTCAGCGAGACATCGGCGAGCCGCTCGGACACGATGCGCTCACCCGAGGCATCGAGGTCGTCGTTGAGCTGCTGGTAGTAGGCGAGCCCGGCGGCGCGCTGCTCCTCGGACATCCCCTCCCACGCCGTGCGGGATTCCGGGTTGCCGTAGATCAGGACGACGTACTTCATCTCCCACCTCCGGGAAAAAATCTTCGCCGGGATGTCGAGAACGCGCTCCCGGCTTCTACGTCCCGGGTGAGCGCGGCCGGAAAGCGGCCGCCGGACCCCGGGAGAACACGATGAGCATCCAGGACGAGAAGCAGATCCGCGAACTGCTGGCCGCCCGCGAGGTCGCGATGTCCGCACGGGACGCGGAGGTGCTCGAAGCCGACGTCGCGACCGACGTCGTCGCCTTCACTCTCGCGCCGCCGCTGGTGCAGCAGCCCGCGGACTTCACCGACGTCGAGCAGCGACGGGCCTGGTTCGCCGGCTTCGACGGGCCGATCGAGTACGAGATCCGCGATCTGGAGATCACGGTCGGCGGGGACGTCGCCTACACGCACAGCCTGAACCGGCTTTCCACGACGCCGAAGGGCATGCCCGCGAAGTTCGACCTGTGGTTCCGGTCGACGGTCTGCCTGCGCCGCGCCGACGGCCGCTGGCAGATCACCCACGTGCACGAGTCGACCCCGTTCTACATGGACGGCACCTTCCGCGCCGCCCTCGACCTGACGCCGTAGCGAGACATGCCGTTAAGGCCACCTTACGGGCGTCGGACGCCCGTAAGGTGGCCTTAACGGCATTTGCCGGGGGCCGGGTGGACTGGTTAGAGGATTTCGGCGGCGGTGCCGACGTCGGGCGGGCCGAGGTCGGGGTTGAGCGCGCCGGTCAGCTCGACCAGCTCCGGTTCGACCTCGTGCGGCGTGATCCGCCCGTCGCGGATGTCCTCCGCGTAGTGGCACGCGACGCGCTGGCCGCCGACGTCCCGCAGCTCCGGGCGGTCGGTCGAGCACAGGCTCTCCTGCCGCCACGGGCACCGGGTGTGGAACCGGCAGCCGCTCGGCGGCGCCGCCGGAGAGGGCAGGTCACCGGCGAGCAGGATCTGCTCCCGGCTGTCCTCCACGGCCGGGTCCGGCACCGGGATCGCCGAGAGCAGCGCCCTGGTGTACGGATGCAGCGGGTTCTCGTACAGCGCGTCCGCGTCGGCTTCCTCGACGAGGGAACCGAGGTACATCACGCCGATCCGGTCGGAGATGTGCCGCACCACCGCGAGGTCGTGCGCGATCACCAGGTAGGTCAGGCCGAGCTCCTCCTGCAGATCCTCCAGGAGGTTCACCACCTGCGCCTGCACCGAAACGTCCAATGCGGACACCGGCTCGTCGGCGACGATGAGGTCGGGCTCCACGGCGAGCGCCCGCGCGATGCCGATGCGCTGACGCTGACCGCCGGAGAACTCGTGCGGGTACTTCCGCAGCGCGGTCTCCGGCAGGCCGACCGCGGCCAGCAGCTCACGCAGCCGCCGGTCGGTGGCCTCCTTGTCCTTGTCGAGGCCGTGCGCGCGCATGCCTTCGAGCAGAATGGACTCCACCGACTGCCGTGGGTCCAAACTGGACAGTGGGTCCTGGAAGATCATCTGCATCCGGCGGCGGGACTTGCGCAGCGCCTCGCCCTTGAGCTTCGCGACGTCGGTGCCGTCGAAGACGACACTGCCACTGGTCGGTTCGTTCAACCGGAGGATCGCTCTGCCCAAAGTGGACTTACCGCAACCCGATTCGCCGACGAGGCCATAGGTTTCACCGCGCCGGATCGACAGGCTGACCCCGTCGACGGCGTAGACGTGCCCGATCGTCCGGTCGATCACGATGCCGCGTTTGATCGGGAAGTGCACCTTGAGGTCGTCGACCTCAAGCAGCACGTCGCTGTTCGTCTCGGTCATCGGATCCCTCCTCCGGCCGCGACCGCGGGCCGCACGGGGTTGTGGCAACGCAGCAGGCCCCCGTTTTCGGGCACCAGCTGCGGCGACGTCTCACGGCACACCGCCAGCGCGTTCGGGCAGCGCGGCGCGAACGCGCAACCGCCCTCCCACGGGATGTTGTCGGCCACCGAGCCCTTGATCGGGATCAGCTTCTCGCCCCGCCCCGCGTCGAGCCGCGGGATGGACGCGAGCAGGCCGTGCGTGTACGGATGCCGTGGTTCGGCGAAGAGCTGATGGCGTGGCGCGCGTTCGACGATCTTGCCGCCGTAGAGCACGTTCACCTCGTCGCAGAGCCCGGCGACGACACCGAGATCGTGCGTGATCATGATCAGCGCGGTCCCGGTGTCCTGCACGAGTTCGCGCAGCAGTGCCAGGATCTGCGCCTGGATGGTGACGTCCAGCGCCGTCGTCGGTTCGTCCGCAATGAGCAGCCGGGGACGGCACGCCAGCGCGATCGCGATCAGTGCGCGCTGCCGCATCCCGCCGGAAAGCTGGTGCGGGTACTCGGAAAGCCGCCGCGACGGGTCGGGAATGCCGACCTTGTCCAGCAGTTCGACGGCCTCGATCGCCGCCTTCTTGCGCGGCATGTCGCGGTGGCGCTCCAGCACCTCGGTGATCTGCAGCCCGATCGGGATGACCGGGTTCAGCGAGGACAGCGGATCCTGGAACACCATGCCGAGGTCCCGCCCGCGGCGGTCCCGCATTTCCTTGTCCGACAACGTGAGCAGATCGGTGCCCTCGAACGAGACCGAACCGCTGACCTTGTTGCCGCGCTTGGCCAGCAACCGCATGATCGCCAGCGACGTCACCGACTTGCCGCAGCCGGATTCGCCGACCAGCCCGACGGTCTGGCCGGGTTCGACGTCGAAGCTCACCCCGTCCACCGCGGTGAACGGCCGCTCGCCGCGGCGCTGGAATACGACGCTGAGGTCGCGAACTTCAAGGAGTGCCATGTGTTACAGCACCGCCTGTTCTTCGGATCGAGGGCCGGCCACAGTGACTCGCCGAACGTGCAGGCCATGAACTTCTTGGAATGCCACGGAAAATCACCGCCTGTTCTTCGGATCGAGGGCTTCACGGAGCGATTCGCCGAGCAGTGTGAACCCGAGCGCGACCACGATGATCGCGATGGCCGGGTAGTACGCCAGCTCCGGACGGATGTCGAGGAACTTGTGCGCGGCATTGCCGAGCATCAGGCCCCATTCCGCCCGCGACGGGTCAGGGTCGCCGAGACCGAGGAACGACAGTGCCGCCGCCTCGATGATGGACGTCGCCAGTGTCAGCGTCGCCTGGACGATGACCGGGCCGAGCGAGTTCGGCAGCATGTGCCGCAGCACGATCGCCCCGCGCTTCACGCCGAGCGACGTCGCCGCGAGCACGTGATCGCTGGTGCGCTGCGCGAGCATGGAACCGCGCAGCAGCCGCGCGAAGATCGGCACACCGATCATCGACACGGCGAGAATGACCGTCCACTGGCTCGGCTTCGCGAACAACGCGGCGATCGAGATCGCCAGCAGCAGCGACGGGAACGCCAGCATGACGTCGACGATGCGCATGATCAGCGTGTCGACCCAGCCGCCGAAGGCGCCCGCGAGCCCGCCGAGGATCATCCCGAGGACGACGCCGATCAGCGTCGCGAGGACACCGACGAGCAACGTCTGCTGCGCGCCGACGATCAGCCGGGACAGGAAGTCACGGCCGAAGTCGTCCACGCCGAGCGGATATCCCGGCATCGCGCCGGGAATGATGCCGCGGCCCAGGTTGACCTTGTCCTGCAAGGACCGCGCGAGCGGGTCCTTCGGCGCCAGCAGCGGCGCGAAGATCGCCAGCAGCACGAACAGGATGGTGATCACGCCGCCGGTGATCGCCACCGGGCTGCGCAGCATGCGCCGCAGCGCCTCACCGCCGAGGCTGTGCCCCCGCGCGGCGGCCGACGCGAGCTTGTCGATCGGCTCCTTCTTCTTGTTCAGCAGAGTGTTCATCCGACACGCACCCTCGGGTCGATGAGCCCGTACGAGATATCGACCAGCATGTTCACCAGCACGTACACCAGCGCACCGAACAACAGCAGCGCCTGTAGCCGGGGATAGTCACGCCGTTCGATGCCTTCGGCGAGCAGATAGCCGAGGCCGCGGATGTTGAACACCCGCTCGGTCAGCACCGCGCCGCCGAGCAGCGCGCCGGTCTGCAGGCCGATGGTGGTGACCACCGGGAGCAGGGCGTTGCGCAGCACGTGCCGCCGTCGCACCACGGGCTGGGTCAGGCCCTTGGAGTTGGCGGTGCGGATGAAGTCCTCGTTGAACACGTCGAGCACCGAGGCGCGGGTGATCCGGGTGATCACCGCGAGCGGAATGGTGGCCAGCGCGAACGCGGGCAGGATCAGGTGTTTGATCGCGTCCCACATCGAGTCCCATTCCTGGGTCAGGATGCCGTCCAGGACAGCGAAGTTGGTGACGTTGGTGGCGTCGAGGCCCGCGCTCTGCCGTCCCTGGGAAGGAAGTCCCAGCGGTGAGGCCAGCCCGTTCTGCATCATGTAGCCGAGGAAGAACACCGGCACCGCGACACCGACCAGGGTGAGCACGACGATGATGTTGTCGACCGCGCCGCCCTTGAACCGTGCGGACAGATAGCCGAACGGGATGCCCAGCACGATCGCGAGAATCATCGCGGAGAGGCCGAGTTCGATGGTCGCGGGCAGGAAGCGCCCGATCTCGCCCATGACCGGCTGCGCGGAAACGAGCGAAGCGCCGAAGTCGCCGGTGACGGCCCGGCCGAGGAATTTGAAGTACTGGATGAAGATCGGCTGATCGAAGCCGAGGGAGTGATTGAGGAGTTCCACCTTCTCCGGCGTCGCCTTGTCCCCGAGAAGCGCGTAGGCGGGTCCTCCGGGAAGCGAGCGGAGCCAGGCGAAGACCAAAATGGACAGAAGCAATAGCGTCGGAATCGCTTGTAGCAGCCGACGCACGATGAAACGGAGCACGTGCGTTCCTTTGTTGCCAGCCCGGGAAGCAGGGCCAAGGGGCGGGCGCGATCGCGCCTGCCCCTTGGCCTTCGCTATGCGGTCGGGATCAGCCGACGCTCACGGTGTTGAAACGTTCGTCGGTCAGCGGGCTGGCCACCAGGCCCTTCACCTTCGGGCCGACCACGATGGCGGGCGCCGGGTAGGCGATCGGGATGGCGGGAAGGTAGTCCATGACCGCCTTGTTCGCCTGCTGGTACGCCTTGGCGTGCGCGTCACCCGCGGGGGCCGCGTCGGCGTCGGCCAGCGTCTTGAACAGCTCGGCGTTGTCGAAACCGAATTCCTTCTTCTTGCGGCCGAAGAACGTGCCGATGAAGTTCCCGGCGTCGTTGTAGTCGCCGGTCCAGCCCAGCAGGTGGATGTCCTGCTTGCCGAGCTGCTGCACGTCCTCCTTGTAGCCACCGTTCCACGGCTTGGCCACCGGCTCGACCTTGACGCCGATCGCCTTCAGGTCCTCGGAGATGGCGGTGAACGTGTCGGCCGGGTTCGGCATGTACGGCCGGGTGACCTCGGTCGGGTAGTAGAACTTCAGCGTGAGGTCGGTCGCGCCGGCCTCCTGCAGCAGCTTCTTGGCCTGCTCCTTGTCGTACGGGTACTTCTTGACGTCGTCGGTGTAGCCGGAGATGACCTTCGGCACGAACTCGGTCGCGACCTCGGAGCCCTCGGCCAGCTTGGTCTTGACGAACTGCTCGCGGTTGATGCCGTACGCCAGGGCCTGGCGGACCTTCGGGTCCTTCAGCTTCGGGTTGCCCGACTGGTTGATACCCAGGTAGAGCAGGTTGAACGACGGGCGGATGAGCACCTGCTCGCCGTCGTTGCGCAGCAGGCCGTAGTCGGCGGGCGCCGGGAAGTCGTAGCCCTGGACGTCGCCGGCCTTCAGCGCCTGCTTGCGGGCGTTCTCGTCCGGGATGATCTTGAAGATCAGCTTGTCCAGTTTGGCCTGCTGGCTCGGGCTGTCGGTCGCCTTGACCAGGGTGACCTCACCCTTGGCCTGGTCCCAGCTCTCCAGCTTGAACGGACCGGTGCCGGAAACGAACTTCGACGTGTACTCGCTGAAGACGGGCGCACCGCTGGAGCCGGTGACCTGGTTGCCGTTGTGCTTCGTGATCGCGTCGGGGCTCTGGATCGCGAACGCGGGCAGTGTGAACGCGGCGGGGAAGGCACCCTTGGCCTTGCTCAGGTTGAGGACCGCGGTCGAGTCGTCCTTGGCCTCACAGGACTTGTAGACCGGGTCACCGGTCGCGGTGCCCTCGTTCTTGGCGAAGCCCTCGAAGACGTCGCCGTAGTAGATCATCGCGTTCTGGGCGAGATCGCCCTTCATGTTGTACCAGCGGTCGAAGTTGAAGCAGACCGCCTTGGCGTTGAAGGGCGTGCCGTCGTGGAACTTGACGCCCTTCTTGAGGGTGAACGTCCACGTCTTGCCGTCGTTGCTGGGCTCCCACTTCTCGGCCAGCGAGGGCTCGAGGTCGGCGGTGCCGGGCTTGTTCTGGATCAGCGTGTCCAGCATCTGCCGGGTGATGCGGTAGGTCTCACCCTCGTCGGTGAACGTCGGGTCCAGCATCTTCGGGTTACCCGCGTTGCCGAAGATCATCGTGCCGCCGGAACCACCTCCCGCGGCCTCGTCTCGTTTGGACGTTGCACACGCGGACAACGAGACCGCGACCGCGCCGGCCAGCCCGATCAGGGCAATACGGCGCGTTCGGGTCAGCCGCCATTGCTGCATCTGACACCCCTTGGGAGATGTTCGGTGTTTAGTCACCGTCCGGTCGGTCAGAAACTCAGCCGACGGTCGGTGTGTTCGCCGACACTAGCGGGAACTCGCCCCGCACTTAAGCACGCGAGGTTACGATCGCGCTACGTAGCAGCCAAAATAACCGCAATGCGTTGGTAAATCCTGACGGTAGGTAGCGGTTTCAGGGCGATTGCTGCAATGAGCGCACAGCCAATGACACAAATGGACGCATCAGGGTTCCCCCGGACGTGGTTCAGTCCACGTGACTGTCGGCGGCCTCGCGCGTACCGTCCACGGCAAACCAGCCACGCTCGAAGAGCTGCCATCGCCGCAGGTCAGAGCGGTGGTCCAGACCGTCCCTGGCGACCGAGCGGGCCAGTCGCGCCGCCTCGTCACCGCCGTCGACCCAGCACAGGTGGGACAGCAGCGGCCGCACCGAACTCCGGCCGCTGGAAACGCCCTCCAGCACCAGTACTTCGGGTACCGGAACGGTCACCGAAGCGCCGAGACGGGGGCCTTCAGGTGGCCATTCCATCCGCCGGTAAGCACCGGGAGAACCATCGGAGAGGGGCCTTAAAACGCCTTCGAAGAGCCGTGGCCACCAGGCCACCGGATCGTTCCAGGTGGCGAATTCGTCGGTGCTCAAGAGAACAACGGGCACATCTCGTGCCCGGAAATCCGCCACAATGGAGCGCGCGAATGTCGACTTTCCCGCGCCTGACGGACCGTCAACAGCCAGCAGGCGCACATTCCCGAGCCGTGGCGGTGCCGCGAGGACCGCGTCGATCAGCGCGCGCGTACCGAACTCGCCTTGGCGACGGTGTCCGCCTCGGGCAGGCCCTTGACGTCGTCCGGGGCCGACGTCCTGGCCTCCAGCTCGGCGATCCGGCTCTCGAGTTCCTTCTTCGTGTCCTCGAGTTCGCAGCGCAGCAGCGCGATCTCCTCGACGGAGGTACGGACCTCCTCTTCCAGGTGACCGACCTCGGTGGACAGGTGCAGCGCGACCAGTGCCAGCACGACTCCGGCGAGCAGGAAGACGAGGTTCGACGGCGTCTTGACGCCGGTGATCTTCGCCAGGAACTCCGCGGCCTGCGGGATGACCGCGAGCACGACGACGCCGACGGAGACGATGAGCCACACGCCCGCGTACTTCTCCCGCAGCTTGCGCCTGCGCATCATCTCGAGGACGACGAACAGCACCAGGCACGCGACGACGATGCTGAGAACGCGCCAGCCGTCCATGGACGTGACCTCCTTCTTACGCCGAGTCGGACGAGTCGACCGCGGGGCGGCGGCGCACCAGCGCCAGCAGCAACGCGAGACCGGCCCGGCTCAGGTAGACGGCCGATTTGATGGGCGAGTGACTGGGCGTGCCGCCGGCACGTTCCCGCATGATCACCGGGATCTCGGCGATGACGAGCTTCGCGCGGATGGCCAGCACCAGCGATTCCACGGTGTCGCCGAGGTACTCGGCGGGGTAATACGCGGCGAAGAGCTTGATCGCCTTCGGGCCCATCGCCTTGAATCCCGACGTGACGTCGGTGAGCTTGCGGCGAGCGAGCCGGGAGAACACGATCGACAGCGCGACCATCGCGTACTTGCGCGGCCCGCTGGCCTTGTACGACCCCTTGCCCGCGAACCGCGAGCCGATGACGATGTCGGCCTCGTCCAGCCCGCGCAGCAGCGCGGCGACCTCTTCGGGGTCGTGCTGGCCGTCCGCGTCCACCTGCACCACGACGTCGTAGCCACGCGCGGCGGCATACCGGAAGCCGGTGCGCATCGCGCCGCCGACGCCGAGGTTGACCGCCAGTCGTGCCACGTCCGCTCCCGCGGCCCTGGCCAGCTTGGCCGTGTCGTCGACCGATCCGTCGTCGACGACCAGCAGGTCGGCGCCCGGCAGGGACTGCTTCACCTGCTCGATCACAGCGCCGACACTGGCCTGCTCGTTGAGGGCAGGCATCACGATGAGTACGCGACGGCTGGTCACGGAGGCCGCCGGTGCTGTCACAGACACGGGATCCACTCTAGCTTCTTACTTGCCGTGAGCAGTTCCGGACCCGGGCGCGGCCCCGGCCGCGACGACGTCGCGCATGCCCTCGATCTCGTAGACCGAGGCGTCGTCGTTGTGGAAGACCCGCTTGAACCCTGGCGTGCTGTCCAGCCGCTCCAGGCCGACCGCGCGCCGGTCCGACGCGTCCTGGGTCACCATGCCCCGGCCGACCACGACGTACCGCACCTTCTCCTCGGCGAGGTCCTTACGCACCGTGGGGTTCTTGTTGATGTCGTTGAGGTAGACCGTGAGGAATCCGGCCGTGCTCTCGAACGGCGCGCCGTAGAACGTCCATTCGACCGGGGTGACACCGGCGAGGGCGTACATCCACACCGAGCCGTCCTTGCGGTCGTTCATCACCTTCTCGCCGGGCCCGACGTGCTGGGCGAGCCAGGCGTACGCCTCTTCTTCCTTCTTGGACACCGTGGGGCCGTCGCCGTAGTTCCGCCCCAGCGCCGACGAGTTGCGCCCGATGTAGGCGCCCTTGCTGAGCCCTCCCATGACCAGGCCGATCACCAGCGCGGCCACGATCGCGACCGTCGCGGGCTTGAAGTTCGGCTTGCGGCGTTCCACGAAGCCGGCGAACTTCTCCGCGCCGGTGTTCACGAACTCACCGACCGCGACCGCGCCTGCCAGCGGGACGAGCGCGGCGATGCGCCAGTGGTCGTTGTAGAAGATCCCGGTCAGGGTGTGGACGAGGTTGGTCTCCAGCGACACCGTCGCCGCGAAGAGGCCGCCGAGCAGCACGTACGCGGCCACCATCCACAGCATGCGGCGGTGCTTGACCATCAGGAAGATCCCGATGATCGCCGGGATGCCGATCCACCACTGCGGGAACGCGGCCATCGGCGAGAAGGTGATCGTCTCCCCGATCCCGCCGGTCACGGTGGCCTCGGAGGCCCACCACGCGCTCGTGACGCCACCCACGTTGTACAGCGAGGGCAGCACGACGGGCACGCCGAGCACGACGGCCAGCCCGACTGTCGCGATCAGGGAAGCCGCGGAGCGCCGCCAATCGATCTTCTCGAACTTGAAGACGACCGCGAGCAGGATGAGCAGGAAGTACAGGATGACGACGAAGACGACGCTGGTGTGCAGCCCGGCCAGGCCCGCGACGCCGACGCCGATCGCGACCGGCCCCGCGATGCCGCGGGGTTCGAGGATCAGGCGCGCGAGCGCGAGCATCGCCGGGATCATCGCCACACCGGCGACGTAGGGCCACAGCGGACCGCGCCACAGCGAGTCGTACGGGAACGAGGTGAACCAGGTCGTGACGGCGGCCGCGGCGGCGACGCCGATCGCGGGCATGCGCCAGGTGTTGCACATCGCCGCGACGCCCAGCGGCACGGTGAGGATGACCGCCAGCACCGCCAGGTTCAGCGTCGGCATCATCGTCAGGCCGCCCTTGCCGAAGACGAGGGCGAGCAGCGCGTGGTAGGTGTCCGGATAGAAGTAGTGGGTCTCGTTCGGGACGTTCGCGATCGTGCCGACCGTCGAGGGCCGCGCGTCACCGTGCTCGGCGATCCAGCGGACCAGGTTGCCGTGGAACGGCGCGTCCCAGCCCTGCTGGACGCGGTCGATCGCGTGCGTGCCGCGCAGGAAGGTGATGGTGCCGACGACCATGCCGGCCAGGACGCCCAGTCCGATCAGGACGTGGTCGCGCAGCGAACGCTTCGGCCTGTTCTCGTCCTGTTCGGCCCATTCCGGATGACGTCGTGCGGTGAACCGGTTCACGGCAAACGCCAGCGCGAAGCCGACGACGGAGAGCACGACTGTCCACAGTGCTACGTCGAGCATGTCCCAGCGGATGCCGAGACCGCCGAGCACCGGGATGCCGAGCGCGACGATCCCGAACGTCAGCAGCGGCGCGGCGGCGGCGAGTGTCCAGCCACGCAGCCTGATCGCCGCGCCGAACACCAAGCCCGGCAGCCAGAACGCGAGCAGAACGAGAACTACATTCATCGAATTCGCTGTCCCAACTTCACCAGCGTTACGCGCCGTCCCCACGGACGGCGCAGACCCGCGGCCACATTACTGTGACGCCTCATCGCCACTCGCGCTGGCCGGTCGGCGCAGGACGAACACGAGCACGACGGCCAGGCCGACGGTCGGCCCGGCGCCCAGCCCGACGACCGCGCGGAGGATGGCGTCGCCGGGGAAGAACAGCAGGATCAGCGCTGTCGTCAGGGTGACCGACGCCCAGGTCAGCAGCACCTTGTTGGCCTGGGTCCGCGCCACGAGCACGGCGGCCATGAGCTGCATCGCGGTCAGCAGGACGGTGCCCCAGACCAGGCCGGTCATCCACCAGGCCTCGGCCACGAAATTGGCGCCGAACAGGAGCTTGATGAGCCACGGGCCGATCAGGAAGCCGACCAGCGCGCCGACCGCCGCGAGCACGAGGGTGCCCAACGTGCCGACGGCGAGCATGCGCCGGAGCCGGTGCATGCCCTCGGCGGTGCTGGAGAGCCGGACCGCGGTGGGCACCGCGAGCGCCTGCAACGGGGAGAGCAGCAGCAGCGGCACCCGCGCGACCATCAGCGCGGCGGCCAGCACCCCGAACTTCGTCTCGTCCGGGGTGGGCGCCAGGAGCTTGATCAGCGTCGGGTAGCCGCCGATCACCGCGGCGGCGAGCCCGGACCCGATGAGCAGCAGCACGATCCGGCCGATGAGCGGGCGCCAGGCCTCGCCGTCGAGATGCGGGTCGACCAGCTGGGTGACCGGGCGCGCGAAGACCAGCCAGGCGAACGAGCCGAGCGCGGCCGCGATGGCGAGCGGCACCAGCCCGGTGATTCCCGCGACGACGACCGCGCCGAGCCCGGCAATGCGGACGACCGCCTCGGCGATCACCAGCCAGGAGTACGACCTGATCCGGTTGTGCCCCATCAGCAGTCCGCGCGCGGAGAACTGGCAGGCGAACGAAATGGCGCCGCACAGCACGATGATCGCCAGCTCGGTGTGTCCTGAGTAGACTCTGTCGCCGATCATCGGCACGAGCGTGAGCAGAGCGATCGCGGTGACGATGACCATGCCGATCGTCATCGCCCTGATCGACGACTTCCCGGCCTTCTTCCCGTCCAGCGCCGCCACCGCGGACTGGCGGGAGATTTCCTGCTCCAGCGGCGAGAGCGCGCTGCCGAGGCCCATCAGCAGGCCCCAGAACGAGCTGAACACGCCGTAGTCGGCGGGGCTGAGCAACCGGCCGATGACAAGCGTCAGGACGTAGCCGAGGCCGATGGCGATCAGCAGGGAGAGGCCGACTTTTCCGGCGGACTTCCCGGTGTCCTTGGCGAGCGCCCTGCCGTCGACGCCTGCCGCGTTGCCGGTGCTGTCGGTGTTGTCGGTCACGGTGCTCATCGGCGCAGCCGGGCACGCAGTGCCATCACCAGGCCACGGATCGCACCCGCCCCGAAGCCCGCGGCGAACACCGGGGTGAGCTGGGCGACCGCGCGGGCCTCCGCCTTGGTCGCGCCGAACCGGGTCACCGCGGCGCCCGCGGCGGCCGAACCGGCGGCGGCGAGCGCGACGGCGGTCTTCGGACGCTTGGCGGCGACGCCGAGGCCGAGGAGTCCGAGACCGAACGCGGCGAAGAGGCCATTGCGGGCGGGGCCGGGCGAGGCGAGGTAGGAGTCGACGAACGTGGTGCCGCGGAAGTACGACTGCGCGACGAACTTCTTGAAGGAGTCGCGGCCGTGATAGGTCGCGGAGAACTCCGGGGCGAGATGGATGCGGTGCCGCTCGGCGATCCAGCGCAGGACACCGGTGTCGTCACTGGCGAAACGCACGTCGTCGAAAAGGGAGACGAAGGCGTCGGATGCCTCTTCGAGGACCTTGCGCGGCGCGGAAAAGAATCCGGTCCCCTTGGGGAAGACGTCGAATTCCTCGATTCCGAACGACATCAGCCGCGGGTTCGCGCAGTAACGGCGCCAGGGGATCTTGACCAGGCCCGCCATGAAACCGGCGTAAGGATTGTGTTCGGACGCGACGTTGATGTGCCCGTTCCAGACCGCCCTGTCCGGGTGATCGCGGAGCTGGTCGCGCAGGAAGGTGAGCGAGCCGGTGTCCACGATCACGCGGCTGTCGAGCAGCAGGATGTGCTCGCCGGAGGCCTTCGCGATGCCCGCGCGGCGGGCCTCGAAGCGGCCGCTGTTCGGCTGCGACAGCACCGTGATGCCATGCCGTTCGCGCAGGTCGTCGAGCCTTTCCGGGGTGGCGTCGGTGCTGCCGTCGTCCACCACGACGACCTCGACCGGCCACTGCGCGGCCCGTGCCGAGGCGATCAGGGCGCCGACGCTCTCGGCGATCCAGTCCTGCTCGTTGTAGACCGGGATGACGACCGACAGCCTCGGGAGGAGCGTGTTGGCACTCACCGGGCCGAGGCTACGCGATAACGGGGGACCAGTATCCTTCGGGCACCGCAACACCCGACCAGAAATGGGCCCTACGGTGATTTCCTTCATTCTCGGCACCACCGCGGAACTGATCAAGATCGCGCCGGTCTACCACGGGATCGCCGAACGCGGCGTGCGGCCGAAGATCTGGTTCACCGCGCAGCACGTGGACGAGGTCGCCGACGTGCTCGCCGATCTGAACATGCCGGAGCCGGACGTCTGGCTGGTGCCGCAGGACAAGGCGCACAACCTCGAGTCGCCCGCGCAGGTGCCGGGCTGGGCCGCGCAGGTGCTGCGCACCGCGTGGAGCCGCCGCGCCGAGCTGCGTGCCGCGCTGACCGAGGACGGCCGTCCGCCGCTGGTGCTGGTCCACGGCGACACGTTCACCACGCCGTACGGCTCGCTGATCGGCAAGCGGATCCTGAAGTCGCGCGTCGGGCACGTCGAGGCGGGTGCGCGGTCGGGCAGCATCCTGTCGCCGCTGCCCGAGGAGCTGAACCGCAAGATCGCGGCGAAGATCGTGGACATCCACTTCGCGCCGAGCGCGCGCGAGGTGAACAACCTGCGCAACGCCCGCGGCGTCGTCGTCGACACCGAAGCCAACACCGCGATCGACGCGATGCGGCTGGCGATCGGGCAGCCGCTGGACGTACCGAACCTGCCGGAGAAGTTCGGCCTCGCCACACTGCACCGCTTCGAGCTGGTGTCGCGCCCGGACAAGTACCGCGAGGCGCTGGAGATCCTGCGCGAGCAGAGCCGCAAAATGCCGATCCTGTACATGGCCGGGGCGCCGGAGCGCGAGAAGATCCGCGCGCTCGGCATCGGGAACATCTTCGACGACCAGTTCATCGTCCAGCCGAAGATGCGGTACCTGAAGTTCCTGCCGCTGGTGGCCCGCGCCGAGTACGTCGTCACCGACTCCGGTGGCCTTTCGGCCGAGTGCTACTACCTCGGCCTGCCGTGCGCCGTGCACCGCGAGCGCACCGAGACGCCGCAGCACCTCGGCGAGACGGTCGTGCTGACCGAGATGCGCGGCGACAAGCTGCAGAACTTCCTGGACACCTACCAGAACCGGCGCGGCGAATCCTGGATGGACAAGTACCACCCGTCCGAGATCGTCGTGAACACCCTGGCACAGCTGGGCTACTGCTGAGAGTTCCCGGTTTTGGAGCGGGCCCACATGCGGCCGCGACGATGCTGTCGGCTTTTGTCCGAAGTGGACGGAGGAGGGGTTCGGGATCCCCTGGGTATACCCCCACCCTCCCGGGGGCACCCCTGCAACCATCGTATCGCCGTGGGGGTGTGCGGAGGGGGTGCTCGGCGAATCTGTGGATGGCCGGGACCGTTGTGGACAACTCCGACGGGAAGGCGTTCCGGGGCCGTGAATGCCACATCGAGGGGCTCTGAGTCTCCCGGGCTCGGCCGGAGCCCGTGGAGCAGCGTGGTGAGTGGCGGCCGGGTGCTGAAGGACGCCTTCAGTGCGTTAGCCGTGCTGAAGGACGCCTTCAGTGCATCGAGCGCATCGAAGGCGTCCTTCAGCACATGCCGACCGCCGGAAGCAGCTCACCGCATCCTCGCTGCGTCCCGAACGCTCCGTTCGCGACGTTGAGCGTCCCGAACGACGCGTTCGCGACACCCGACCCGGCGCCACCCGCACGCGAAAAGTCCGTGGGGGCCTCCTTGAGTGACCCAAAGTCACTCAAGGAGGCCCCCCGCGGACCAAAAACTAGAGCGCGCGGCGGCCGGAGAGAGCGCGGCCCAGGGTCAGCTCGTCGGCGAATTCGAGGTCGCCGCCCATGGGCAGGCCCGACGCCAGCCGGGTGACCGACAGGCCGGGGAAGTCCCGCAGCATGCGCACGAGATACGTCGCGGTGGCCTCACCCTCGGTGTTCGGGTCGGTCGCGATGATCACCTCGGTGACGTCCGCTTCGCCGATCCGCGCCAGCAGCTCACGCATACGCAGCTGCTCCGGCCCGATCCCCGACAGCGGGTCGAGCGCCCCGCCGAGCACGTGATAGCGGCCCTTGAACTCGCGGGTGCGCTCGACCGCGAGCACGTCCTTGGGCTCCTCCACGACACAGATGACGCTCAGATCGCGTCGCGCGTCGCGGCAGATGCGGCAGGTCGCCTGCTCGGCGACGTTGCCGCAGATCTCGCAGAACTGCACGCCCTCCTTGACCTTGCCGAGCACGTCCTGCAGCCGCGCGATGTCGGCGGGATCGGTCGCCAGCAAGTGGAAGGCGATGCGCTGCGCGCTCTTGGGCCCGACCCCCGGCAGTCTGCCGAGTTCGTCGATCAGGTCCTGGACGACACCTTCGTACACCGGGCTGTCAGCCGCCGAAGCCGAGGGCGCCGAGGTCCGGCATACCGCCACCGCCGCCGAGGCCACCCGCGAGCGGGCCCAGCTTCTGCTCGGTGAGTTTCTGCGCGCTGGCCGACGCGTCCCGCACCGCGGCGACGACCAGGTCCGACAGCGTCTCCACGTCGTCCGGGTCCACCACCTTGGGGTCGATCGCCAGTGTCTTGAGCTGACCGTCGCCGGACACGGTCGCGGTGACCAGCCCGCCGCCCGAGGTACCGGTGACCTCGGTCTTGGCCAGCTCGTCCTGCGCTTCGACCAGCTTCTGCTGCATCTGCTGGGCCTGCTGCATGATCTGCGACAGGTCGAAGCCGCCGCCGGGTTGCACCATGATCCGCACGATCCTCTCTGTCTGTGTCCTCCCAGGGTAGCCGCGTCCGCGGGTCCCCCGGTCGAGGCCGCCCAGGGTGTCTTGACCGGCGAAGCGGATCCGCTGTGGCACCGTGGTCGCCGTGCGACACCGCGTGACCTCTCCGCTGCTGGTCTCGTGCCTGCTGCTGGGCGCCTGCGGAACCGGCGACGTCGCCGCGCCACCCGCACCGAAGACGTCGCCCAGCACACCGGCGACCACGACGACATCGGCGCCGCCGGAGCGAGTCGTGGTGCTCGATCCCGGACACAACGGCGGCAGCGCCGCGCACCTCGCCGAGATCAACCGCCTTGTGCCCGCGGGACGCGGCAGGACGAAGCCGTGCAACACCACGGGAACGTCGACGAACGCGGGCTACCCCGAGCACGCGTTCACCTGGGACGTCGCACAGCGGGTCGGCACTGCCTTGGGCGCCAAGGGAATCAAGGTCGTCTACACGCGTCAGGACGATTCCGGCGCCGGACCGTGTGTGGACCAACGGGCCGCGACCGGGAACGACGCGAACGCCGACGCGGTCGTGTCGATCCACGCCGACGGTTCGAATTCCGCGGGCGCGCACGGCTTTCACGTGGCGTACTCGTCGCCGCCGCTGAATGACGCGCAGGGTGAACCGGCAGCGAAACTCGCGCGAACAATGCGGAACACCTTGCGGGACAAGGGTTTCAGCACCGCGAACTACATCGGCGCCGAGGGTCTCGCACCCCGCGACGATCTGGCGGGCCTGAACCTCTCGACCCGCCCGGCCGTGCTCGTCGAATGCGGGAACATGCGCGACGCCACCGAAGCGGCGGCCATGACGAGCGCGGACGGACGTCAGCGCTACGCCACGGCGATCGCCGCCGCCATCGAGGCCTACCTCGGCTGATCCAGCGGCCGCGCCCCGAGGTGGTCGGAGATCAGCTTGTGCGCGATGTCGTGCGGGTCCTCCTCCGGCGGCGGTGGCGGAGCGGGCGGCGCCGGGCTCGCGTCCTCGGAGTAGAGCTCCTCGTCGTCCTCCATCGGCTCCGGCGGGAGCGGGATGTCGGGCTCGGCAGTCGTCACCTTCGGCCGCGACGGCGCGGCAGGCTCCGGTGCGGGACGGCTCGGCGCGGGACGACTCTGCTCGGCGGGCGCGGGTGCGGCGGCCGCCGATGGGCGCGTGAACGACCGCTCCGGCGCGGGCGCCGCCTGCTGTGCGGGCTGCGCCGCGGGCCGGGCGGGTGCGGCCGCCGCGGCGGCGCCGTGCACGCACCGCACCTGCCACTCACCCGGGACGACGGTCTTCAGTGCCCCGGCGATCTTCTGCGCGTTGGCCTGATCGGACAGCCGCCGGGCGAGCGGTTCGGACTTGTGCGTCAGCGTGACGACCAAGCCCTCGACGCCGACCACGGTGGCCTGCGTCAGCATCGCCTCGAGGCTGCGCCCACCAGGGACCTGCCGAAGCGCCGACAGCAGCTGTGGCCAGGCGGTGCGCAGGGCAGCGGCGTCCAGCCCGCCGGACTCCGCCGGTGCGGCGGACTCTGCGGCCGGCGCGGCAGCGGGTTCGGCCGCGCGCGGTTCCGGCTGTGCCACGGGCCGCGACGGCGGCGCGCTCGCGGGAGCAGGGGCAGGCGGAGTCTGCTCGGCGGCGGGCGCCGCCGAGGGACGGGTGAACGACCGCTCCGGCGCGGGAGCCGCCTGTGGCGTGGGAGCGGGCTCCGGTGCCGGACGAGCCGGGGCCGCGGGCGCGACGGCCTGCGGTGCCGCGGGCTGGGCAGGGGCCGCGGGCTGGGCCGGTGCGGCCGCGCGCTGGGAAGGACGCTGGAACTCGCGCTCCGGCGCGGTGCGCGCCGGAGCCTCGGCACCCGCTTCACCGCCGCCACCCGCGACCGGCCCCCGGCGTTCGAGCCGCTCGATCCTGGCCAGCAACGCCTTTTCCGCGTCGGTGACCGAAGGCAGCAGCATCCGCGCGCACAGCAGTTCGAGCACCATGCGCGGCGAGGTCGCGCCGCGCATCTCCAGCAGTCCATTGTGGACGATGTCGGCGTAGCGGGACAGCGTGGCGAGTCCGACGCGCTGCGCCTGCTCGTCCATCCGCTTGAGCTCGTCGTCCGGCGCGGATACCAGGCCCCGCGAGGCGGCGTCCGGCACCGAACGCATCAGCACCAGGTCACGCAGCCTGTCGAGCAGGTCGGTCGCGAACCGGCGTGGATCGTGCCCGGCGTCGGCGAGCTTCTCCACCGTGGAGAACACGGTCGCCGCGTCCTCCGCGGCCAGCGCGTCGACCATGTCGTCGATCAGCGCGACGTCGGTGACCCCGAGCAGCGCGACCGCGCGGGAGTAGGTGACGCCATCCGGACCGGCCCCGGCGAGCAGCTGGTCCAGCACCGACTGCGTGTCCCGCGCCGAGCCGCCGCCCGCGCGGACGACCAGCGGGTACACCGCGGACTCGACCTGTGCGCCCTCGTCCGCGACGTTGCGCTCCAGCAGCTCACGCATCGAACTCGGCGGAATCAGCCGGAACGGGTAGTGGTGCGTCCGCGAGCGGATGGTGGTGAGCACCTTGTCCGGCTCGGTCGTGGCGAAGATGAAGATCAGGTGTTCCGGCGGCTCTTCCACGATCTTCAGCAGCGCGTTGAAGCCCTGCGTGGTGACCATGTGCGCCTCGTCGATGATGAACACGCGATAGCGCGATTCGGCGGGCGCGTAGAAGGCCTTGTCCCGCAGTTCGCGCGCGTCGTCGACACCACCGTGACTGGCGGCGTCGAGCTCGGTGACGTCGACACTGCCCGGCCCCTCCGGCGCGAGCGCCTTGCAGGAATTGCATTTCCCGCACGGGTCGGGTGTCGGCCCCTCGGCGCAGTTCAGCGAGCGCGCCATGATGCGCGCGCTCGACGTCTTGCCGCAGCCGCGCGGACCGGAGAACAGGTACGCGTGGTTGATGCGACCCGCGGCGAGCGCGGTGCGGAGGGGTTCGGTCACATGCTCCTGACCGACGACCTCGGCGAAGGTCGCCGGACGGTACTTGCGGTACAGCGCGAGAGCCACGTCGCGAGGGTACCGGTAGGGCACGACACAACTAGGCTCGCCCGGTGAGCCATGCCCGATCAGCCCGCAACCGGCCCACCCGGCAGGCCCATCCGACCCCGGGCGAATACCCCGTCCGCTTCGGCATCGCGGAACTGCTCCGGGACGCCGACAACGCGAATGCCTGGCTGCTCTCGGTGGACGGCGTAGCCCAGTCATATGTCGACCTCGATGATCCGACGAACCTGGAGTTCGATTACGTCCGCCGGATCGCCGACGTCGTCGACCATCTCCCGCCGGGCCCGCTCGACGCACTGCACGCCGGTGGCGCCGCGTGCACGCTGCCCCGCTACGTCGCCGCGACCCGGCCCGGCTCACGCCAGCACGTCTTCGACGCGGACGGCGAGCTGGTGGAACTGGTCCGCACCCAGCTCGGCCTCAAAGTGCCGAACCTGCGCGTCCGCGTTTCGGACGGCCGCGCCGGGGTCGCCAGCCGCCGCGACGCGACCGCCGACGTCATCATCGCCGACGCCTTCGAGAGCGCGAAACTGGCCGGTGGCCTGGCGACCGTCGAGTTCACCGCCGACGTCGCGCGGGTTCTGCGCCCGGCCGGGACGTACCTCGCGAACATCACCGACGGCCCCGGGCTGCCGTTCGCGCGCCGCTTCATCGCGACGCTGGCCGAGGTCTTCCCGCACGCTCTTCTGCTGGCCGAACCCGCCGTGCTGCGCGGCCGCCGCTTCGGCAACCTCGTGTTCGCCGCCTCGCGCGTGGACCTCCCGGTCGCCGCGGTGGCCGCCCGGACCGCGTCGTCGCCCTTCCCCGCGCGCTGCGTAAGCGACGCCGAACTGCGCAAACTCCGCGGCAAGGCCACGCCGATCTTCGACGACGCGCCGGCGGAGGCACCCGCGCCGCCCGACGACGTCCTCGGTCTGTTCTAGGCCAGCGAGCTACCGCTTATAGGCGGACTATAGGCCGCCTATCTGGCCTATAGTCCGGCTACCTGTACTATAGTTGGCACATTCGACGAGCGGGGGAGGTACTCGATGGACCTGGGCCGACCGCTGTCGACAGTCACTCCCACACTCGATGGCGATGTCCTCGCCGTACTCGCCAACCATGACGCCATCTTCACCACCGGGCAGTTGCACCGTGTTCTGCCCCGCCACTCCGAGGAAGGCATTCGCAAAGTCCTGCGGCGCCTGACCAAACAGGGCGTTGTCCTGGCCGACCGGGTGGGCAACGCGTTCGCGTACCGGCTCAACCGTGACCACCTGGCCGCCGAACACATCGTCGGGCTGGCCCAGCTTCAGAAGGCTCTCCTCAAGCGCATCGAGGAGCGGCTGGGCTCATGGCGGATGCCGCCGGTGTATGCCGCGATATTCGGCTCGGCCGCGCGGGGGTCCATGACGGCGGAAAGCGACATAGATCTTCTCCTGGTGCGGCCGGACGACGCTGACGAAAACCAGTGGGAAGCACAGGTCGACGCCTTGGTGACCGATATGTCCCGCTGGGTCGGCAACGACATCCGGCCGCTGGAGTTCACTGCCGGCGAAGTGATTTCCCGCGGGCACGACGAGCCTGTCCTCCGCGACGTGGTTCGCGACGGCCTCACTGTGCTGGGCAGTCGCGCCTGGCTTGCCCGGCAATCGCGAGAGACGAAGACCTGAGATGCGAACGAAACCGTGCGACGCGACGATCCGGCGCGGCCGGATGCAGAAGGCCGACCAGTTCCTGACGGCGGCGGACATGATCCGTGATCTCGCCGGCGACCATGAAGACATCGCCGACGCGTAAGTGACCCTGTGCGTCCACGCCGGCATCGCGGCCTCGGACGTCATCTGCTGTGCCGGCCTCGGCGAATACGCACAGGGCGAGAACCACGAGGAAGCGGTCAACCTGCCGGCAAAGGCCGACAAAGTCGCGACCAAGCACCTGAGAACCCTGCTCAAGCTGAAAACCAAAGCGAGCTACAGCCACACCCCCGCAACACCTGACGAATTCAAGCGCGCCGGGCGCGCTGCCGATTCCCTGGCGGAAACCGCCCACCGCTCGTAACGCTGTCCCGAGGAGTACCGCTATGCGGGGTCGAGACCCAGGAGCCGGGTCACGATGGCGACCTGATCGGCGTAATGGCGGATGAACTCGGGTGACCGGGGATCGACCTCGCAGACACCCTCGATGACGTGCGGCAGTGTGGTGGTCGCCATCGCCCCGGCCATGAGCATGATCATCAGGCAGGCCGGGTCCACCTCGGCGGGCAGCTGCCCGGACTCCTGCAGGGCGCGGATCCCGTCGACGCTGCGCCGCATCCGCTCCGCGCGCCGCACCTGGTCGGGGTCGTCCTGCGGGCCGCTGTACTCCAGGCCGCCCCACGCGAACAACCGGACCCCGTCCGGGTTCTTCAGCGCCTCCAGCGCGTACTGACGAATCCCTTCGGACGGCTTCATGTCCGAGGTCACCAGCTCGTTCTCGTACTGCCACCAGCTGTCCGAAAGCGCCTGGTAGAGGCCTTCCTTGCCGTCGAAGTAGTACGAGATCAGCTGCTGGTTGACCCCGGCGCGTGCCGCGATCGCGCTGATCCGCGCGCCCGCGAACCCGTGCCGGGCGAACTCGGCCGCCGCCGCGTCCAGGAGGAGTTTCCTGGTGCGTTCCGGATCGCGCTGCCGTTCCTGTGGCTTGGGTGACCTGCGGGCCTTCGAAGGGGACACGCCCGGGACTATACCTGCACTTGGCACTATCAACTATACGAACCACTCAATCAAACAAACGATTGACACAGTGATGCAGTCACTTGATTATGGAGACATGAGCGAACCACAGCAGACCGCCGTCCTCGTCGCCGGCGGCGGCACCACCGGCCTGTCCACTGCACTTTTCCTTGCGAGACAAGGAATCCGCCCGATCCTGGTCGAGCGGCATCCGTCGACGGCGATCATGCCGCAGGCGCGGGCGTTCAACCCTCGCACGATGGAGATCTACCGCGCACTCGGCTTGGAGGAGGACATCCGCGCCCGCACGTCGATCCTGGCCGACCTGCCGGGGATGATCGGCGCGGCCACCCTGACGGGTGAAGAACGCTTCCGCGTGGAGGTGCTCGACCAGCTCCGGCCGCCGGCGGAACTCAGCCCTGCGGACTGGGGACTGGTCGACCAGGACGATCTGGAGGACGTCCTGCGCATCCACGCCGAACGCAGCGGCGCCGACGTGCGCTTCGGCACCGAACTGATCTCGCTCGACTCCGGCACCGATGGGGTCATGGCCGTAGTACGCAAGGACGGCGTCGAATACTCGATCCGCGCCGATTACCTGGTCGCCGCCGACGGCAACCGCGCCGGCATCCGCGAACGACTCGGTGTCGGCGCGGACGAACTCTCCCCACGAGGTCACGTCCTGTATTGCCTCTTCGAGGCCGACCTCACCGAGGCACTGCGAGGGCGCCGGTTCCTGCTCGCCTACCTCGACCAGCCGAGGACCGGCACGGTGCTCGTACCGATGCGCCAGCTCGGGCGCTGGATGCTGGGGATGCCGTACGACCCGGCGAAGGGGGAAAACCCGGACGATTTCACCGAAGAACGCTGCGTCGAGCTGGTCCGCACCGCGGTCGGGAAGCCGGATCTCGACGTCAGGCTGGTACCGCCGGTGCCCGGATGGCGCCAGAAGGTCTCGCACAGCACCAGCGGCGCCTGGATCGCCCAGCGATTCCGCGACGGCCGGGTGTTCTTCGCCGGCGACGCGGCCCACGTCATGCCGCCCGCGGGTTCCTACGGCGCCAGCACCGGGATCGCCGACGCGCACAACCTGGCCTGGAAACTCGCCGCGGTGCTCAACGGCCAGGCGGACGAGGCGCTGCTGGACACCTACGAGCAGGAACGCCGCCCGGTCGCCAGGGTCACGCTGGAGCAGTCGATCCGGCTGTTGAACCTCCGCTACCAGGGAACCACCGAGGAGGTCTCGGCCGCCGAGGACCTCGCCGTGACCTTCGGCTACCGCTACACCTCACCAGCCATCCTGACCGAACCGTCCACTCCGGACACTTCCCTCACTCCAGTCGCGAACCCCAGCACCTTCACCGGCCACCCCGGCCTGCGCGCACCCCACGTCCGCCTCACCCAAGGCGACACCGAACTGTCCACAATAGACCTCTTCACCAACGCCTTCACCCTGCTCGCAGCCCCAGATGGCGGGCAATGGATCCCCGCGGCCAAGACAGTGTCGGACGACCTCACCCTCGACCTGCACATCCACCACATCGGCACCGACCTGCAGGATCCCGAAGACCGCTTCACCACCGCCTACGGCCTGACCCGCACCGGCGCCACCCTGATCCGCCCCGACGGCTTCGTAGCCTGGCGCTCCCCCACCCGCCCGGACACCCCCCAAGAGGCCCTGCACCAGGCCCTACGCCGCATCCTGGCCCTCTATAGTCCGTCAATGCCACATTGAGGGACTCTGATTCCCTCAATGTGGCATTCACGGACTACGGCAAAAGGAAGGCCAGGGCCGCCAGGCCCGAGGCCGCCAGGCCGGGACCACGCTGGGTCGGGAGTTGCCGCACCGTGGGGGTCCGGGGGGTCGGCCCCCCGGGTAGACACCCGGGTGGGCGGCCTCAGCGAAGTCGCGAAGCGACGAGTATAGGGGACCCCGCACACCCGCCAGAGCCTGCTTATCCTTGCTGCCTTCCGGCCCTGGGGAGGTTCACAGGGTGGACGCCGCGCGGGGTCCGTCGCCCAGTGTAGCGGTACACCAGGAGCGGCCTACGGGGCACCCGCCGCGGCGCGCGCCCGGTTGAACGTGTTGTGCAGGACGGCGAGCAGTGCGTCGCGGACGGACAGCTTCTGCCGGGCGTCGAACGTGATGATCGGGACGTCCTCGCCGACGGCGAGTGCCCAGCGGATGTCGTCGAGCTGGTGCGCGAGGGAGCCGTCGAACATGTTGACGGCGACGACGAACGGCAGCCCGGCCTTCTCGAAGTAGTCGACGGCCGGGTAGCAGTCGTCCATGCGCCGGGTGTCGACGATGACGAGCGCGCCGAGCGCCCCGTTGACGATGTCCTGCCACATGAAGCCGAAGCGGTCCTGGCCGGGGGTGCCGAACAGGTACAGCTTGATCTCTTCGTCGATGGTGATGCAGCCGAAGTCGAGCGCGACGGTGGTCGTGGTCTTGGCCGGGACGTGCCCGGTCCGGTCGACGCCGGTGGCGACCGAGGTGATCGCGGCCTCGGTGGTCAGCGGCTTGATCTCCGAGATGGCGGACACGGCCGTCGTCTTGCCGACCCCGAAGCCGCCCGCGATGACGATCTTCACCGGGGCGGGTGGGCGGGCGGTGGCGCCCGCGGGGTCAGCGTATGGCGTTGAGTCCACTAATGATCCTTTCGATCATTCCGAGATCGTGGGAGACGTGGTTGCCCGGTCTTCGGACGACGACGTAGCCGAGCGCGGCGAGATCGGCCACCAGCACCCGCGCCACCCCGATGTGCAGGCCGAGCAGCGCCGCGATCTCCGCGACCGACATCGTCTTGCGGCACAGCGAGACGATCTCGCGCCGTTCGAAGGTGAGTTTGGGATGCGAGGCGGCGCCGAGCCTGCTGGTCAGCACCTGCGCCTCGATTTCCAGCGTGTGGTCGACGGGCTGGGCCCTGCCCGCGGTCAGCAGGTAGGGCCGCAGCAGGGAAACCCCGGTGTCCTCCAGGCCGGGCGACGGATCGTCGCCGTTCATGCGATCGACTCGCTTCGCGAGGCTGTGTCCAATTCCCCCTGGCGCATGATGTCTGTGATTCGCTCGCAAGCATCGCTCATGGACGTCCTCCTCATCCGCGCTACATCCCGACGGTGTTCTTGAGCTCCTCGATCAGCCCGGGTGTGAGCACTTCGGTGGCGCGGTTGGCGAACATCGCCATCTCGTACGCGATGGTGCCCAGGCTGGACTGCTTCCCGGCGAGGACACCGAGCGAGCAGCCGATGCTGATCGTGCTGACGAGCAGGTAGCCCCGCTCCAGCTCGATGATGACCTTGTCCGGGGCGCCGAGCGGGTGACTGTCGGAGACGCCGTTGGCGAGGCCGAGCATCGCCGAGGAGATGGCGGCGAGGCGGTCGGCGTTGGACCGCTCCAGTTCCGACGACATCGCGATCAGCAGCCCGTCGGCCGACACCGCGATGGCCGCGATCGCGCCAGCGGTGTTCTGGGCGAACCGGTTGACCAGCCAGTTGAAGTTCTTGGCCTCAACGCTGACGCCGGGTGCGGGTGTGGTCATTTCGTGCTCTCTTCCATCGGATCCGGCCGTACTGCGGCCTTGGCCAAACCTGCGGTGAACGAGTCGAAGGCCGCCCGTTCCGCGTCGGGGTCGCGTCGCGGCCACGCGGCACCGGCCGACGGTGACGTCACCGGCTTCGCGTGCCGGCGGGGCGCCGCCTGTTGCCGGAGGCCGGGAGCGAGCTGGGCTCCCGGCACGCGGCGGATGAGCCCGCCGCGTTCGAGCGGTTGTGCCGGTTGTGCGGTCATCGTCGGCGGCGAAGGTGCGACAGGCGCTGGTGCGACAGGCGCTGGTGCGACAGGCGCTGGTGGCGCGACAGGCGTCGGCGCGGCATGTTTTGCCGGTGCCGGTGCCGGTGCTGCGGCCGGTGCCGCGGACGCCTTCGCGAAGCCTTCCTGGAAACCGTCGAGCGCGTGGCGGGCGGCGTCCGGGTCGTGCCGTGGCGTGGTTTCCGGCGCGGGTGCGGGCGCCGCGGCACCGGGGAGCTGTGCTCCGGCGACCCGGCGGCGAAGGCCGCCTCGACGCTCTTCGACGACCGGTTCATCGAGAACCGTCGTGGTGTTCTGCATCCGCGAACCGACCGAGGGAATGTGGCCGGGCGCCGACTGGTCGGTCTGGCGGAACCACCGGAATCCGTGCCCCTGCCTGGCCGCCGGGACAACGAGCGCGGGAATCGCGGGCATCGGCAGTTCGGTGGGTTCCTCGCGCTCGACGCGGACGGACACCGGCGCCGCGTGCTCCACAGGGGCGGGCACCGGGGCCGGCGCGGGCTCGACCGGCGCCGGGATCCCGGTCGTCGGCAGCGGCCTCGGTGTCTGGTGGGTGAACAGCGAATGCGGGATCCGCACCCGCGCGGTCACGCCGCTTCCCGGCGTCTCGTCGAGGTCCACGGTGAGCGCGTGCCGCCGCGCGAGGCGGCCGACCACGAACAGGCCGAGCACGCTCGTCGGCGCGAGTTCGAGCCGTTCGCGTTCCACCAGCCGCCGGTTTTCCTCCGCCAGCCGGTCCTTGGTCATCCCGATCCCGTGGTCGACGATGCTGACGACGCACGAGCCGTCCTCGTCGAACGCGGTGCGGACCTCGACCACCGAACCCGGCGGTGAGAACGACGTCGCGTTCTCCAGCAGCTCGGCGCAGATCAGCACGAGATCCGCGCCGAAGGCCGAGTTCAGCAGGATCTCGGCCACCACACTGAGGTGAACCCGTTGGTAGTCCTCGATTTCCGCGAGCGCCGAGCGCAACGCGGTGGACAGGTCGACGGGCCCGGCGATGCGTGACTCGTCGGAAGTACCGGACACGACAAGCAGGTTGTCCGCGTTGCGCCGCAGGCGAGTCGACAAATGGTCGAGCCGGTAAAGCCGTTCGAGCAGCTGGACGTCCTGCTCGTTGCGTTCGAGTTCGTCGACGAGCGCCAGCTGGCGGCCGACCAGGTTCTGGGTGCGCTTGGCGACGTTGGCGAACATCAGGCTGGTGTTGCGCCGGGTCAGCGCCTGGCGTTCGACCAGGCTGGACGCGGTGGTCTGGACCCGGTTGAACGCCTCGGCGAGCTTGCCGAGTTCGTCGGACGACGCGACATCGATGGTCGCGAGCTGCGGCTTCTGCTCCTCGTCACCCTCGGTGTCGGTGACCCGCACCAGCTCGGTGTCGGCGAGATCGGCGACCGAGGTCGCGGCGGAGGTCAAGCGGCGCAACGGATCCGCGATCGAGCGGCTGACCGCGATGGCGAGCAGTGCGACCAGTCCGAAAAGGACGGCCGCACCGGCGCCGACCGCCCACACGAGACGGGTGGCAGCGTCGGCACGCGCGGACGCCGCGGCGGTGATCTGGCTGATCACTTCGTCCTGCGCGTGCTTGCGCTGGTTGGACTGCCCGTCGGCGGTAGCGAGGACGTCGCCGACGTACGACTCGGTCCGCGCCTGGTTTCCCGTGGGAGGCACAGAAGCCGCGAGGTCGTCGATCTTGCGGGCGGCGTCGCCCTGGTCGACCTTCACCGCCAGCGCGGCCTGGGCGACGTCGGCCTGCTGGACGAACCGCTCGGTGAAGATCGGCCCCTGGAACGTGGCGTCGCCGAGCACGGTCCGGCCCGCCTCGGGGGACACCGCGGACACGATCAAAGCCATACCGCGCAACGAGTTCTCCTCGTTCGCGCGCAGCAGCGCCTCGAGCGCGGAGAGCTGGCGGTTGCCGTCCGCGTCGCCGGTGGTCTGCGCGGTGAGCCGCAGCGAGTCGATGACCGCGCCGATGACGGCGTGGTAGGTACGCGCGACGCCGTCCAGCGAAACACCGCGGCGCACCGCGTTCTGCCGCAGCTCCTGGAGCGAGCCGATCCGGACCAGTGCCGCGGCGAGTTCGTCCGGCGCGTCCGGGCCGAGCGCGGCACGCACCTCGTTCACCGTCGAATCGACGGTGCGGCGCTGACGCGTCATGTCACCGTCGCCGGCCGACGGCGACGCGACGTAGGCCGCGGTGAGCAGCCGTTCGCGCTGGAGCTGCCAGATCAGGCCACCGAGCTGCTCGGCCTGCCGCGCCACGTCCGCCGTCTGGCCCGCCGAACGCGCGCTTCCCGCCTGCATCACCACGAACGGGACGGAGACCAGCAGCACCGCTGCCAGCGGTGGCAGGAGGAGCAGGTTCAGCTTGCCGCGGATTCCCAGCCTGCCCAGGAACTTCTTCACCCCGGACCGGCCACGAATCCGGGCCGTGCGCCCCGGCTTCGTCCTGCCGTGCCTCATGCCTTCCCCATCCCGTTCCGCTCGTGTCACCGTGTGTCAGCCGCTGACACCGCGGGCCACTCTGCCGCGGTGTTGTTCCCGGACCAGGTCCTCGATCGAGGCACGCAACGCGAGGAACTCCGGTGCGCGCTTGACCGCGAGGTCGCGATCGTCCGGCAGCGACACCTCGACGTCGGCGGCCACGCGCCCCGGATCGGAGGCGAGGACGACGACCCGCCTGCCCAGGAACACCGCCTCCTCCACGTCATGGGTCACCATCAGCACGGTCGTGCCGGTGTCCTGCCACACCTGCCTGATCAGGACCTGCATGTCCTCCTTGGTCTGGACGTCCAAGGCGCCGAAGGGTTCGTCGAGAAGCAGCACTTCGGGCTCGCACGCCAACGCCCGCGCGATCGCGACTCGCTGCTGCTGCCCGCCGGAGAGCTGTTTCGGCAGCGACCGCCGCACCGCGGTCAGCCCGGTTTCGGCGAGGTACCAGTCGACGCGGCGGGCACGCTCGGCGGCGTCGATCGGGAGGAGTTCCAGTCCAAAAGCGACATTCCGCTCGACCGTGCGCCACGGATACAGCGCTCCCGACTGGAACACGAGCCCGCGATCCGGGCCCGGCCCGGTGACCGGGACGCCGTCGAGCGTGATCCGCCCCGCGGACGGCCCGGACAATCCCGCGATCAGGGACAACAACGTCGACTTCCCGGACCCGCTGGCGCCGACGACGCAGACGAAGTCGCCTGGCGAGACGTCCAGATCGACCCCGTCGAGCGCGCGAACGTGTCCGCCGCGCACCGGATAGTCCTTGGCCACACCGCGGAGTTCGAGCAACGCCGTCATGCCGTCCACTTCCCCACTCGCGTGCGCAGCAGCCGCAGCGCCACGTCGATCACCAGCCCGGCGACACCGATCACCACGAGCACCGCGAAAATCCGGTCGGTCTGCAGAAACCGTTGCGAGCGGATGATCCGGTAGCCGAGGCCCTCGGTCGAGTTGATCAGCTCGGCCACCACGACGAAGTTCCACGCGGCCGCCGCGTTGACGCGGATCGCGTCGATGATCCCGGGCAGCGAATGCGGCACGACGATCTTGCGCAGCACCTCGCCGCGGCGCGCGCCCAGCGTGTACGAGACGTCGATGAGCGAACGCGGCACGCCACGGACGACGTCGGCGGTCATCAGTGTGTTGAAGAAGACCGTGCCAAGGAACAGGATCGCGATCTTCGACGGTTCGCCGAGACCGAGCCAAATGATGAGCAGCGGGATGAAAGCGCTTGCGGGCATGTAGCGCAGCAGGCCGATGACCGGTTCGAAAGCGAACTGGCCCGCGCTGAACGTCCCCATCACGATGCCGAGCGGCACCGAGACGACGACCGCGAGCCCGAACCCGTACAGCACCCTGCTCGCGGTCGCGCCCAAGTCCGCGGCGAGGTCTCCCGAGCGGATCATCTCGAGCCCGGCCGACAGCACGGCACCGGGCGAGGGCAGGAACGTCGCGGTGACGGCCCCGCTCGCGCCGAGCGCGACCCAGGCCAGGAACGGCACCGCCAGCGACAGCACGGTGAGCGTCCACCGCCAGGCCTGCGGGATCGGCGTGCGGATGCTCAGCAGCGACGAAGCCGGTTTGATCCCGGCGCGGCGCGGCAGCGGGGTCCAGTCGGCTCGCGGCCGTCGCGCTGTCGCTTCCTGTTCTTCCGCGAGTCGCGCCTCGGCTTCGAGCTCCGCGGCCTGACGCTCCTCCGCCGAGCCCGCGGAGATCCGCGAGCTCGACGGGGCATTGCCACCGGAGGTTCCGGTCACTGCGGGACCGCCTTGACGAACTTGTCTTCGAACAGCCCGTCAATCGACGGCCGCGCCTTCGCCAGCCCGGTGCCGACGAGGAAGTCGATGATCTTGTTCGACTGGAAGTCCAGATGGGCCGGTGTGACACCCGGCGTGAAGGCGTCCAGGTTCTGCTGGCGGGTGAAGATCGTGGTGCCCGCGTCGTAGGTGTTGTAGTCGGCCGGGGTGACCCCACCGCGCTTGGCCATGATGTCGACGGCCGCCGGCTTGTTGTCCTTGATCCACTTCATGGTGTCGAACCAGGTGTTCACCAGCGCCTGGACGTCCTTGGGCCGGTCCTTCGCCAGTGCGGCCGAGGTGACCAGGTGGTCCGGGATGGCGCCGGGGAACTCGGCGGACGTCGCGATCGGACGGCTGCCGGGGCGCTCCAGTGCCTTCGAGGTGAACGGCGCGAACGCGGCGACGGCGTCGACCTGGCCCGCGACGAACGCGGCCGCGGCGGCGTCGGTGACGAGCGGGACGAGCTGGATGTCCTTTTCGGTCAGATGCGCTTCCTGCAACGCGAGCAGCAGCAGGTAGTGGTCGACCGCGCCCTGTTCGACGGCGACCTTCTTGCCCTTGAGGTCGGCGACGCTGGTGATCCCGTCCCGCGCGATGATCTTGTCGTTACCGGTCGAGTTGTCGTTGACCAGCACGATCGACAGCTTGGCGCCGCCACTCACCGAGGAAAGCGTGTCGTTCAGCGTCTGACTGTTCGCGTCGATGGCACCACTGGAGAGGGCGTTGATACTGTCGGTGTAACTCTCGAAGTACTTCAGCTCGACGTCGACACCGTTTTTGGCGAACAGGCCTTTTTCCTGGGCGATCTGCCAGGGAAACCAGCCTGGCCACGCGCTGAATCCCAGCGTGATCTTGCTGCCGCGGCTGGCGTCGCTGCTGCTGCAGCCGGACAGCGCGGCGACACCTGCCAGCGTGAGTGCACACAGGATCGCCACCAGCACACGGGGGCGAAAGCGGGAAATCACAACGAACTCCTGGGGAGGGGGAGAGGAGGGTTCGGGGCGTTGTGGATTCGGGGGACTGCGGCGCTCGGCCGCTGATGGGCGTCGTCAGGGCCGTGCGATCGATTACTCCTCGCGTCCAGTCGCGGGTCTTTCTGCTCCGAGAGAGGCTGCGACGGGTTCACCACATCCAGTGAAGAGTGAACACGCTGCGTAAAGGGTTCGCCACCCCTTGTCTCCCAGGGAGGAGAGCCTAGCGACCTGCGGGAGATCCCGACAATGCCTACCAAGCAGTTTGACGACTCTCTATTTCTGTCGGCCGACCAGGCAAAACTCTGAATGCGCGACACAATTTTCGCGATTCGGAGTGCGACGATGCTGATGACCAGCCCGAATGCAAGAGTGGGAGCTATGCCCAACCCGATCGTGTTACCCACCGCGGCGGACATCCACGCCGCCGCGGAGCGGATCCGTCCCTACAGTCGGCACACCCCGCTGCTGCGCGCCGAAGTGGACGGACGCCCGCTCGTGCTCAAACTCGAGCATCTTCAGCGGAGCGGGTCCTTCAAGTTCCGCGGCGCCACCAACGCGCTACTCGACGGCCCGCGCCCGGAACGCGTCGTGACGGCGTCCGGCGGCAACCACGGCCTCGGCGTCGCGACCGCCGCCGCGCTGCTGGGCATTCCGGCGACCGTGTACGTCCCCGAATCCGCTCCGAAAGCGAAGACCGTCCGGATCGAACAGACCGGCGCGAAGCTCGTCCAGCACGGTGCGACCTACGGCGAGGCGGCCACACAGGCGCTGGCCGCGGCGGACGCGCCGGGCACGCGGTACCTCCACGCCTACGACGACCCCGCGGTCGTGGCAGGCCAGGGCACCATCGCCGTCGAGATAGTCGAGGACGCTCCGGACGTCGACGCCATCGTGGCCTCGGTAGGCGGTGGCGGATTGGCCTCCGGCGTCACACTCGGCGCGGACGGCCGCCGGATCTTCGCGGTCGAACCGGAGCACTGCTCTTGTTTGCATGCGGCGCTCTCAGCGGGCGAACCGGTCGACGTCACCCTCGACTCGGTGGCGTCGTCCGCATTGGGCGCGACGCGCGTCGGCACCATCGCGTTCCAGGTCCTCAGTGGCCCGTCGGTGACTTCGACCCTCGTCAGCGACGCGGAAATCCTCGCCGCGCGGGATCGGCTGTGGGCCGAATTCCGGCTGGCCGTCGAACCGGCCGCCGCCGTCCCGTTCGCGCTCTGGCTGTCCGGCCGGGTCGAAGCCGAGCTGGCATGCCTGGTCCTGTGTGGCGCCAACTCGACGTGGACCCCGGACAGCTGAAGGGGACTTTCGTCTCGTCCGACGAGCTGAAGGAGACTTTCGTCGCATGCGATGCGAGGAAAGTCCCCTTCAGCCCAGCCGCGTCAGACCGGACCTGGGAAATAGCGACCCGCGATCAGGCAACCCAATGGCCCATTCGGGACATCGCGCCATGCCGTCATCCGGGCCCGACTTCAGGATCGGGAACGACGAAAAAGGTGAAGTCTTCGCGGGACTTGGTGTCGGCGGCCATGGGGATGTGCAGGCGGCCGGACGCGACCATGTCTCGCACGACGGAGCGGCTCAGGTCGAAGCCGGTCGTGAGTAGCTTCTCGACCCGGATGGGTGCCGGGAGCTCGAATCGGACGAAGACTGCCAGTGGTTCCGGATTCTCGGGCTGGAGTTCGTAGAACGGCAGGTCGGTCTCCAGCTTCCAGGTTCCGCTCCAGTCGAGCCGGTAGGCGGACTTGGCGGCCAGCGCCGCGTCCATGACCAGTTGCCGCACCATGGCCGGATCGTTGTTCTCGAACATCAGCAGCCGCGTATGTTCGAGCGTCTGCACATGGATTCGCTCGTGGATGGGAATTTTCGACGTGCGGCCGCACAGTGCGCAGCAGATCAGCATCCAGACGTCGAGGAGTTTGCCACTCGCGTTCACCCGGAACTTCCCGGTGGGACGGTGACGTGTGGACCTGCACGACACACATGCTTTGACGATGGCGGGGAGTCCGAGTTCTCGGACCAACCACAGCGCTTTCCGGTCGATGTCGGCGGGCACACGGGTATTGCGAAAGTCGCTCACGGCGAATTCCCAGGTTCATGGAGGAGGTAACGGACAGCGCTTTAGCGCACGCCGAATACCTCGTGAATTCAGTGACGTTCGGCCAGACGACCGAGACAGGCGCGACGTCGGACATCACGTCGCGTGAAAGAACCCGTACCGCTAAACGGTGCGGGCTCCGAACGGCAGGATGGAGGGACGGGGAGTGACCCGACTCCGCCGTCATTCCGCATGTGCATCACTGCTCACGACTCCATGCTCGCCATGATGGTCAACCACCGGACCGCCAGACAACAGGTTTTCCGGAGGCAGCGGTCGACGCGCGGCGACGGGCATGTCGCGAACGCTCCGTACGAGACGTTGAGCGTCCCCAACGGCCCGTTCGGGACACCAGGTCCGGCCGCTGCCAGCCGCGGAATCGGTGCTTGACAAATCGGCTCCGGCGGAAGCTATCGTGGCCTAGGACGTCGAAAAGCCACAGCCCGGTGGGGTAGTCCGGGCGGCGCTTCGCGCTCGTACACGCGCCGATTCGGTGCGTCCAGGACGTCCCTTTCTTTGCCGTACCAAGAGAGGGAATTACTGTGCCCGAAAACTTACGTGTACTCGTCATCGGCGCCGGGCTGGGTGGGCTCGCCCTCGCCCATGGCCTCCGCCGCGGCGGCATCGACGTCGCAGTCTACGAGCGAGAGGAATCGCCCACCTCGCGGCTGCAGGGCTATCGCCTGCGGCTGACGCCGGAGGGACTCGACGCGCTCGAACGACTTCTGCCGCCGCCGCTCAGCCAACTCGTGTGGGAGACCAGCTCGTCACCATCCCGTGCCGCATTCCTTAGTGGACAGATCGAGCCGCCCAAGGATCGCAACGTCGCGGTCAATCGCCTGACGCTGCGGCAGATTCTCCTCCATGGCTTCGACGACGTCGTCTCGTTCGAGCGCGAATGCATCGGATACCGGACCAACGGCGACGGCACGGTGACCGCGCTCTTCGCAGATGGCTCCGACGCGACCGGCGATCTCCTGGTTGCTGCGGACGGCGTGAACTCGGTGGTACGGCGGCAATATCTGCCCCAGGCACACGTCATGGACACCGGGGTGCGCATCCTGTACGGACGCTTCCCACTCACACCGGAGACCGCCGAGCTGATCCCCGAGGAGATGTTCACGCTCTACAGTGGAATCACCGGGCCCGACCGCCGGCATGTCGGTATCGCGCCGGTGCATTCCCGGCGTCCGGCCAAGCAAGCGGTGGCGCAGCTCGCGCCGACGCTGGAGCTGACCGACACCGACGACTACGTGATGTGCCTGTTCGGGGCACGCACCGAAGTGTTGCCGTTCACCGACCAGGAATTGCGCCAAGCCACCGGCCAACAGCTGCGTGACGCGGTCGTGGCGATGACGCGGGAATGGAATCCGGCCGTCAGCAAACTTGTCGAACTGACAGAAACCGAGACCGTCTTCCCGATCTTCGTGCGGTCCAGTGTGCCGTTCCCGCAGTGGCCCACCACCGCGGTCACACTGATCGGCGACGCGATTCACGCGATGAGCCCGGCCGTCGGGGTCGGCGCGAACATCGCGCTGCGCGACGCGGACACGCTTGCCGCCCGGCTCGTCAACGTGAAGCGCGGCACCGAACTCATCCCGGCGTTGCGCGCCTACGAGACCGCGATGATCGACTACGGCTTCGACGCAGTCCGCACCTCCGCGCACTACGGTCAGCTGCGCTTGGACCAGGCCCCGTTGCCGAAGTGAGCTGAAGGGGACTTTCCTCCCTGGGGTGCAGTAGAGGAAAGTCCCCTTGAAAGGATTTCAGTGTGCGCACCATTTGCCAAGCTATTTCAGCTCAGCCGAAACCCTCACCGCGAAAGCGGCTTCGTCAGGTCGTAGACCGTCGTGCCACCCACATTGAGCGACGTGAAGTGTTGCTCGACCCACGTCGTGATCGACCCGGCCGTGCCACGACTGCCACCGGGACCACCGCCACGGCCGCCCGCGACGTAATAGTGCACCTGGCCGTCGGCGACGTACTGCTGGAACTGCGCGAGCGTGGGCGCCGGGTCGCTGCCGCTGAAGCCGCCGATCGCGATGACCGGGCGGCCGCTGCCGAGGGCCAGCGACGCGGCGGCGTTCGCACTCGGCTGGGCGGCAGCCCATTTCGTTGTCGTGTCCGCCTTGAGCAACGCGATCACCTGGGCATTGGCGCTTTCCTCGAAGCCACCGCGGCCACCCTGCGAAGCACCGGGAAGACGTTCCATTCGTGCGCCGCCGCCGAAGCCACGCGCCTTCGACGCCACGGCTGCGGGGCCGGCCGACGGGGTTCCTCCGGAGTGTCGCGTCGCCGCCGTGGCCACCGTGAACGACGTGGTCCCCAGCAACGCCGCGACGAGTCCGGCGATGGCCACCGCAGGCGCGAGCCGCCGGATCCGATCGGCGCCGAACAGCAGCGCGAACACCGCGACGACACCGAGAACCAGGACGGTGTAACGGATCCACGGCTGCCAGGAAGGCGTGTGCGCCAGCATGACGAAGCTCCACGCGACCGTCACGGCCAGCATCACCGCGAGCACCGCACGGGCCGCGATGTTGCCGCGCCCCCGCCACAGTTCGCGCGTCGACACGGCCAGCGTCCCGGCGATGCCCGGCACCAGCGCAACCGTGTAGTACGGGTGGATGATGCCGCTCATGTAGCTGAACACCACCGCCGTCACGACCATCCAGCCGCCCCACAGCAGCAGCGCGGCCCGCGTCCGGTCGGTCCGCGGCGCACGGCGGGTGAACCACAACCCGGCGACCAGCCCGATCAGCGCGGCGGGCAGCAGCCACGACGCCTCGGTGCCGAACTCGGAACTGAACAACCGCGTGATGCCGGTCGCGCCGCCGAAACCGGGGCCGCCACGGAACATCTCGGCACCGGCGGGCATTTCGGCGACCGCACGCGCCGCCTCGCGTGCACCGCCACCACGCTCGTTGCCGAAGATCCTGCCGAGGCCGTTGTAGCCGAAGGCCAGTTCCAGCACGCTGTTGTCCGTCGATCCGCTGATGTACGGCCGGTCCGACGCCGGCCAGAACGCGACCGCCGCGACCCACCAGCCCGCCGAGACGACGACCGCACCCGCCGCCGCGAGCAGTTGCCAGATCCGGCGGCCCAGCGACGTCGGGGCCGCGACGAGGTAGACGAGCACGAATGCGGGCAGCACAAGGAACGCCTGCAACATTTTGTCAAGGAAACCAAAACCGACCGCGACCCCGGCCAGCAGCAGCCACTTCGTGCTCGCCTTGTCCAACGCCCGCACGACGCAGTAGCCACCGGCGACCAGGAGCAGCACCAGCACTGCGTCCGGGTTGTTGTAGCGGAACATCATCGCGGCGACCGGGGTCAGCGCGAGCGCGGATCCCGCGAGCAGGCCGGCCCCCGGGCCGGAGAGGCGGCGCACCGCCAGGTACAGCAGGCCGACGGACGCGACCCCGGCAAGCGCGTCCGGGACGAGCATGCTCCACGACGAGAACCCGAAGACCCGCCCGGAAAGCCCCATGAGCCACAGCGAAAGCGGCGGTTTGTCCACTGTGACCACATTGCCGGGATCAAGCGATCCGAAGAACCACGCCTTCCAGCTCTCGGTTCCGGCCTGCACGGCCATCGCGTAGAAGTTGTTGCCCCAGCCGTTGATCGACAGGTTCCACAGGTAGAGCAGGGCGGTCACGAGCAGCAGCGCGACCACCGAGGGACGGACCCAGCGCGGCCGGGTCGCGGTGGTTTTGTCCGGTAGTGGCTCGGCGAGACGCGGCGAAGTCAGGGCGGGGGCACTCGTCATGTCCGCCACCCTGTCCGGCCGGAATGTGCCGTGGTTGTGGGCGGCCTGTGGCCTACCTGTGAGCGGGCGCCACCGGGAAGAGGATCTCGAACTCCGTCCGGCCGGGTCGACTTTGGACACTGACACGGCCTCGATGCGCGGCCACCACGGCGGCGACGATCGCCAGTCCGAGGCCCGTGCTACCGGCGGCACGCGAGCGCGAGTTGTCGCCGCGCGCGAACCGCTCGAACACCTCGGGCAGCACCTCCGGCGGAATTCCCGGGCCGTCGTCGGCGACCCGCAGCCGCGCCACGCCGTCCTCAGTGGACAGATTCGCGGTCACCGTCGTCCCCGGCGGGGTGTGGGTGCGCGCGTTGTTGAGGATGTTGATCACGACCTGGTGCAGCTGACCCGCGTCGCCGAGCACCTCCAGCGGTTCGCCGGGAACGTCCAGCAGCCACTTGTGTTCCGGGCCCGCCGCGTGCGCGTCGGCGACAGCGTCCGCGACGAGCCGGGAGAGGTCCACCGGCTCGTGCACCACCGGACGCCCGGAATCGAGCCGCGCGAGCAGCAGCAGATCCTCTACCAACGTCGTCATGCGCGCGGATTCCGATTCGACGCGGCTCATCGCGAAGGCGATGTCAGGGGGCACGTTCTCCCGGCTACGACGGGTCAGCTCCGCGTACCCGCGGATCGCGGCGAGCGGCGTGCGCAGCTCATGGCTGGCGTCGGCGACGAACTGGCGCACCCGGCTCTCACTGGCTTGCCGCGCGGCGAGCGCGTTCGCGATGTGCCCGAGCATCCGGTTCAGCGCCGATCCGACCTTACCGACCTCGGTACGCGGGTCGGTGTCCACATCGGACACTCGTTCCGACAACGCCACCTCGCCTCGATCGAGTGGCAGTTCCGACACTCTCGTGGCGGTCGCTGCCAATCTGTCGAGGGGTTTCATCGTGCGTCGGATCGTCGCCGCGCCGACGGCCGCGGCGAGCACCAGCCCACCGAAAGCGACAGCGGCGAAGATGAAACCCAGCCGCCACAGGGTTTCGGCCAGGTCCTTCATCGGCAGCCCGACGAGGACGAAGTCACCCTTCGCGTTGTGCCCTGCCACCACCCGGTAATCGCCGAGAGAGCCGAGGTCGACCGTGCGCTTGGTCCCGTTCGGCGGCACCCGCAGCAGGGTACGGAGATCTTCGGACGGCACCTCCTGGAACTCCATCCGGCCCTTGACCGAACGCAGCACCTTGCCGTCGGCGCTGGAGCCGTGCACCTGGACGGCCAGCGTGCCGTCACCCTGGCCGAGCGCCCGCAGCGGATCCGGCGGCGGGCGGCCGCCGGAAGTCCACGGTGGACGGTCGGACGATCCCTTGCTGCCGCGGTCGCTCGCCGCGCTGAGCCGGTTGTCGAGCTGGCCGATCAGGAATTCCCGCAGGGCGAACTCCGTGACGACGCCGACGACGAGGCACACCAGCGCCAGCAAGGCGGCGAGCTGGACGATGAGCCGCCGCCGCAACGACCACGGGCGGCGGGAACGAGCCGGGCGGGGCTCAGCCGGCGGCTGGTTTGAGTACATACCCGGCGCCGCGCATGGTGTGGATCATCGGCTCACGGTCGGCGTCGATCTTCTTGCGGAGGTAGGAGATGTAGAGCTCGACGATGTTGGCCTGGCCGCCGAAATCGTAGCTCCACACGCGGTCGAGGATCTGCGCCTTGCTCAGCACCCGCTTGGGATTGCGCATCAGATAGCGCAGCAGCTCGAACTCCGTCGCGGTCAGCGGCACGAGATCGCCGCCGCGGTGCACCTCGCGGCTGTCCTCGTCCAGGGTCAGGTCGCCGACGACGAGGGTGGACCCGCTCGCGCCGAGCACGCCGTTCGCGCGGCGCAACAGCGCGCGCAGCCGCAGCGCGACCTCTTCGAGGCTGAACGGCTTGGTCACGTAGTCGTCGCCGCCCGCGGTGAGCCCGGCGATGCGATCCTCGACGGCGTCCTTCGCGGTCAGGAACAGGACCGGCAGGTTCGGTGCCTCGGCGCGCATGCGGCGCAGCACTTCGAGGCCGCTGAAGTCGGGCAGCATGACGTCGAGCACGACGACGTCGGGCCGGAAGTCCCGCGCGACGCGCACCGCCTCGGCCCCGTCACCGGCGCTGCGGACCTCCCAGCCCTCCATCCGCAAGGCCATCGAGACCAGCTCGGCCAGGGTGTTCTCGTCGTCGACGACCAGCACCCGCACCGGGCTCCCGTCGGCACGCCGCAGCTCGGTCTTGCCGTGCGCCGTCGCGTCCATACCGCTCATGCGATCGACTCGCTCCGCGAGACTGTGCCCAATCCCTTTTGGCGCATTATGTCCTCGATTCGGTCGCAAGCTCCCTCATAGTGCCTCATCCTCGGGCCCGCGCGTGAGGTCTCGCTGTGGGACGGCTGTGCGTTTCCTGTGAGCCTCACCTGAACCGGTGACCACGGCCGTCACCCACACAGCAGGCACCCACCGGCACCACAGGTCTCGCACAGCGGGCGGAACGACGCTGCGTCCAGACAGGTACGACCGGAGGAAACACGATGAGCACCGAGCAGCCGGCGAACCCGCCGTCCGAGGCGAACTGGGGCGACCAGCCACCCGCCAAGAAGTCCTGGTCCGGCCGCAAGACCGCGATCGCCGCGGGCATCGCGGTCGTGATCGTGGCGGGCGGCGGCGCCGCGATCTGGGCGAGCGCGAGCGGGAGCGACAACGCGCAGACGCAGGGGCCAAGCAATCAGGGCGGCCCCGGTGGTCCTGGCCCCGGCGGGCAGCCTGGCAAGGGCAACAACGCGGGTGGTGGCGCCGCGGCGCTGCGCAACGCGTTGCACGGCGACTTCGTCGTCGCGGACCGCGATGGCGGCTACACCACCGAGCGGCTGCAGACCGGCGACATCACCGCGATCAGCGCGACATCGATCTCGTTGACCAGCAAGGACGGCTACCAGCAGACCTACACGATCGACTCGTCGACCAAGAAGACCGGCGACCCGAAGACCGGGCAGACGGTGACCGTGGTCGCCAAGGTGTCCGGGCAGACGGCCACCGCGACGACCATCGGCCAGCAGGGACAACGCCAGGGACAGGGCACCGGACGGCGGGGCGGCAACTAACGCTTACCCGCCCCGGACGGCGGTGAAGTAGGGCAGAGTTGGGCTGGTGCGGGACATCAGCGGATCACTGACGCGCCAGTCGCTGCTGGTCGCGCTGGTCTGCCTGATCGCCGACGCCGCGCTGTTCGTCCTGCGCGGCCCGTTCCCCGAGGCGGGCTGGCGCGCGTGGGCGCTGCTTCTGGCGGGTATCGCGGTCAACGCCGCGCTGGCAGGCCCGGCGCGGTACGCGGGCTGGGTTTCGCTCGCCCACGCGGTAGTGCTGGTCGCCGCCCCGCTGCTGCTCTGCGACTGCCGCGGCTACATCGCCGTCAACAACTCGGGCGTCCTCATCGCCGGATATCGCTCCGGCGCGTGGTTGCGGACGGTGCCCGCGCTCCTCGCGCTCGCCGCGATGCTGGCCGGGCTCACCACGAACGACCTGCTCGCCGGCGGCCGCACGGCAAGCGACTGGCGGCTGCTCGTGATCGGCATCGCGGTGTCCGGGCTGCTGCCGTGGCTGGTCGGCCGGTACACCACGGCACGGCGGGCCTACATCGCCGATCTCGAACTCGCTGCCGAACAACGCCGCCAGAACGAGGCGGAAGCCGTACGCCGCGCGGTGATCGAGGAACGCACCACCATCGCGCGCGATCTGCACGACGTCATCTCGCACCATGTCAGCGCGATCGGCGTGCACGCCGGCGCCGCGCGGCTCGGGCTGCCCGCCGACGGCGAGTCCGCGGTACGTCGTTCGCTGGGCGCGGTCGAGTCGTCCAGCCGGGCCGCCATGGCCGATCTGCGGCGGCTGCTCGACCTGCTGCACGCCACCGGCACCGACGCGCCGCAACGGCAACCAGGGCTGGAAAATCTCGACGAGCTGCTCGACACCGTCCGCGCGGCCGGGTTGCCCGCGCGGCTGATCGTGCGCGGGCAGCCACGGGATCTGCCGGATTCGCTGAACATCGCGCTGTACCGGATCGCGCAGGAAGCGCTGACGAACGCGCTGCGCCACGGCGAAGGACCGGTCGAGATCGAACTCGACCATCGGCGCACCGAGTTCGTCCTCACCGTCACCAACGGTCTCGGTGACCGTCGCCCCGCCGCGGCCGCGAACCGCGCCCATCACGGGCTGAGCGGGATCCGGCAGCGGGTGACGTTGTTCGGCGGGAAGGTCGAATACGGTCAGCTGCCCGATGGAAAGCACTGGCAGGTGAAGGTGATTTTTCCCGTGGAGAGTTCATGATCAGGGTGTTGCTGGCCGACGACCACGCGATGTTCCGGTCCGGGATGCGGGCGTTGCTGGACACCCAGCCGGATTTCGCCTGCGTCGGCGAAGCGGCGGACGGTCGCGAGGCGGTGGCCGAGACCGCGCGGCTGCGGCCCGACGTCACCGTGCTGGACGTCCGGATGCCCCGGCTCGACGGCCTCGCCGCCACCGAAGCGATCCTCGCGACGCCGGGCAACGACACCCGAGTCCTCGTGCTGACCACTTACGACGCCGACGAGTACGTCTACCGCGCGCTGAGCGCGGGCGCCTCCGGGTTCCTGCTCAAGAGCCTCGCACCGGAGGAACTCGTCGCCGCGATGCGGGTCGCGGCGCGCGGGGACGCGCTGATCGATCCGTCGGTGACCCGGCGGCTGGTAGCGAAGTTCACCAGCAGCCTCGAACCGCCCACCGCCGAACCGCCCGAGCTGTCCCGCCTGACCTCCCGCGAACGCGAGGTGCTGCTGCTCATCGCGAACGCGTGCAGCAACGCCGAAATCGCGCGGCGGCTGCACGTCGGCGAGGAGACCGTGAAGACGCACGTGTCGCGGGTCCTGTCGAAGCTCGGGTTGCCCGACCGGGTGCACGCGGTGGTCTACGCCTACAAGAACGATCTCGTCGACAAGTGAGTCCCTTGTGGACAGTGGGCGGGTCATGGCTCGCCTCCCGGCGCCCGCGATGCGAAACTGGACGCCGGTGACGGGAGGAGCTGAGCCATGAAGCGCTGGATCCTGCTCGCGGTCGGGGTGGTGCTCGCACTGGTCGGCGCGGTCTGGGTGCTCCAGGGCATCGGCGTGCTCGGCGGCAGCTTCATGACCGGGCAGAAGCTCTGGTTCCTGATCGGGCTGGTCGCGTTCCTCGGCGGAGTCGTGCTGGTCGCCGCGACCGCGACCCGGCGGAAGCCATCGGCTCCGAGGGCGCCGTCAGCTTCGTCAGCCTCGGGCGAGAACGTGGAAGATCGGGTATCCGGGGGCGATTCCGCGTAGCGTCTCGTCGCTCGACTTGTCGTCGACGCCGTCGAAGAACACGCCGACCTCGAACTTCCAGCGCCGCAGGTAGGCCCGCAGCACGGCGGGCTTCTCGTCGTCGGTCAGCTCCCGGTAGCCGAAGTCCTCGGTCCGGCGCCCGACGCGGAGCTGTCCCTCACCGGCCGCACGGAGGTTGCGCACCCACTGGGTCTCGCCTCGCGGAGCGACCAGGTATCGGCTCTCGTCCAGCGTCAGCAGGTTGACCGGCACCGACCGCGGTTCGCCACTCTTGCGCCCCCGCACTACCAGCACCCGGCTGCCCCACACGCTCACGCCCAGTTTGGTCAGGCCCTGGATCACCCGGTTGAACACTGCGGTGGCCTTGCCCGGTTCGACGTATCGCTTGTCCATGTCGTCCTCCTCGTTCCGCGGATCCGCGATCGCTGATCCCATGCGAGAGCAGTGCTCTCGGTTAAGAGCAGTGAACACCAGAGCACCGGTCTTAGTCAAGAGCAGTGCTCTCGATTTTGTGCACTGCTCTCATTCCTGGCACACTGAGCACCATGACCGCGCCGAAGACCGCTCGCGAACGGGCCAGGGCCGAACTGGCCAAGGAGATCAAGGACGAGGCCCGCCGCCAGCTGGCCGAAGTCGGCGCGAACGGGCTTTCCCTGCGCGCGGTGGCCCGCGAGCTGGGCATGGTCTCTTCGGCGCTGTACCGGTACTTCCCGAGCCGCGACCACCTGCTGACCGAGTTGATCGTCGACGCCTACAACGCGATCGGCGAGGCGGCCGAACAGGCCGACAACCAGCCGGGCATCGCGCCCCGCGCACGGTGGAGCCGGATCTGGCACGCCACCCGCGCATGGGCCAGGAAACATCCGCACGAGTACGCGCTGATCTACGGCTCACCGATCCCCGGCTACCAGGCGCCCCAGGACACGATCGCCCCGGCGGGCCGGGTCGCACGGGCGCTGATCAACGCGATGCGGCTGGAAGACCTGCGCACTCCGCGTCAGGAGATCCTCGACCCCCGGCTGCGCGAGCAGGTCGAGACGGTTGCCGAGCAACTGGGCGTCGACATCTACGCACAGACGATGCTCCGGCTGATCACGGCGTGGACCCAGCTGTTCGGGACGATCAGCTTCGAGCTGTTCGGCCAGTACGTGGGCAGCGTCGACCCGTCCGACATGTACTTCGACTACGTGACCGAGCGGATGGCGGACTACGTCGGGCTCTGACCCGCGGGAGTACTGGAAGACCAGGACCGCATGAGCAGTTCCAGCGCGTCCACCACGACGTCGTCGCCGATGCCGTCTGGGGTCAGTAATCGCTGACGCAGCAGCCCGTCCTCCAGCGCGTGCACGATCAGCGCGAGGAACTCCGGATCCGCGGGGGACCGCACACCACGCCGGGACAGCTCGGCGGAGATCCCGCCCTCGAGCAGAGCACGCGCCTCGAGTTCGCCCGCGCCCACGAGTGGCCTGGCCGAAGGGTTGCGGAGCGCGTACAGCGTCAGCTCGGTCCGCAGGATAAACCAGTCCGGCAGGTGCCGCGCCCGTTCGACGTGCCACCCGCGCAGGCGTCGCAGCATCTCCTCGAACGACCCCACGCCCTCGGCGAGAGCACTGATCTCGTCGGCTTCCCGTGCTCTCCGCTGGGCGAGCAGCGCGACGACCAGCTCGTGTTTGCCCTCGAAGTTGCCGTAGAACGCACCGCGCGTGTACCCGGCCCGTTCGGCGATCTGCTCGACCGACGTCCCGTTGACCCCGCGCTCGGCGAACAGCTCGGCCGCGGCCGTGAGCAGCCGCTCCCTCGTCCGTTCGCGGCTTTCCGCCCGCGTCAGCCGCTTCGCCATCACGGCCGAGACGGTACCTTTCGCGGGAGAAGGACATCGGCGGAAGGCGGCGCGACGTGACGGAGTGGGCAGCACAGGTCGGCAGGATCCGGGTCGTCGGGACCGGCGTGATGGGGCGAGGCATCGCCCAGCTCGCCGCCACCGCCGGGGTCACCGTCGAACTGGCCGACGTCCAGCAGGACGCCGTCGTGCGTGCCATCGAGTACATCGGCGGCATGGCCGGCAAGCTCGCCACGAAGGGAAAGCTGTCCACAGAGGACGCCGAGGCCATCAAGGCCCGGCTCGTCGCCGTCGACAGTCCCACCGCTCCGGCCGACGACGTGGACCTGGTGATCGAAGCCGCCCGCGAGGACCTGGAAACCAAGCGGACGCTCTTCGCCGAGCTGGAACGGGTCTGCGGGCCACGAACGGTCTTCGCCACGAACACCAGCTCGCTGTCGGTCACCGAAATCGCCACCGGCTTCGAAGACCCGGCCCGGTTCGTCGGCCTGCACTTCTTCAACCCCGTTCCGCTGATGCGCCTGGTCGAGGTCGTGCCCGGCGCCCGGACCGCCGAGTGGCTGCCCGGCGCGGCCCTCGACCTCGTCCGCCGCTGGGGCCACGAACCGGTGCTCGCCCCCGACGCGCCGGGCTTCCTCGTCAACCACGCCGGTCGTGGCCTGGGCACCGAGGCGCTGCAGATCCTTTCCGAGGCCATCGCCGCGCCCGCCGACATCGACCGCATCGCCCGCGACGTGCTCGGCCTCAAGCTCGGCCCGTTCGAGCTGCTGGACCTCACCGGTCTCGACGTCTCCCATGCTGTCCTCGAAAGCATCTGGAGCGGGTTCCACGGCGATCCCCGGCTGCGGCCCTCGTGGCTGACGCGACCGCGCGTGGCGGCCGGTTTGTTCGGCCGGAAGAACGGCGAAGGCTTCTACTGCTACGAGGACGGCGTCCAGCAGGTCGAACCCGAGCCCACCCCGCCGCCCACGCCGGACTGCCCGGTGTACGCGGCCGACGAAGGCCTCGCCCGGCTGCTGGGCAGCGCCGGCGTCCAGGTGGTTTCGGACGCTTACCCCGACGCCGTCCTTCTGGTCACCCCGTTCGGAGAGTCCACAGTGGACGCCGCGCGCCGGGCAGGACTACCGCCCGAGCGGGTCGGCGGCGTCGATCCGCTCGGCCGCTTCGAGCGGCGGCTGACGCTGTCCGTGCATCCCGGCCTCGACCGCGCCGCGGGACGCGCGATGTGGGGTGCGCTGGCCGCGACCGGGCGCCCGGTGAGCGTCGTCCGCGACGGACCGGCCCCGATCGCGCAACGCCTGCTCGCCTCGATCGTCAACACCGCCTGCTTCATCGCCGAACAGCGGCTCGCGGGGCCCGCCGACATCGACACCGCCGTCCGGCTCGGGCTCGGCTACCCTCGCGGTCCACTCGCCTGGGGCGAGGCGCTCGGCGCGGACGAACTGCTGCTCATCCTGCGCGGCCTCACCGCGAGCACCGGTGACCCGCGCTACCGGCCCAGCGCCTGGCTCACCGAACGCGCCGCGCTCGGCCTCCCGCTCACCACGACCGGCACGACCCCAGCGGACCTGCTCGGCACCTGAGCTACGAGACGACCTGCACGACGTCACCGACGTGGAGCGTGTTGAAGAACGTCAGCGACGCGCCGGACGACAGGTGGATGCAGCCGTGCGAGTACTGCGACAGGCTGCCCGAGTGGAACGCGTCGCCGGGGTAGAAGAACACCGAGTTCGGCATCGGCGCCTTGAACTCCGTCGACCAGAAGTTCTTCACCTTGGACAGCACGTGGAACGTGCCGGTCGGTGTCGGGTAGCTCTTGAGGCCCGGCAGCATCGGCACGGGGCCGTAGATCACCTTGCCGCCCTGCAGCAGCCACGCCTGGTGTGCCGAGATGTCGGCACACGCGCTCGTACCGGGTGACTTCACCGCATCCGCGCACGGCACCCCGGAATCCTTCGCCACTGGCTGCGACGCGGGTTTCGTCGTGCCATGCAACGTCGCCGAAACGACCTTGCCGTGCGACGCCACCGACGCGGCGGTGTCGGTCCGCGGTGGCAAGGGCGCGGTCGGGGGCGGAGCGCTCGCCGGGGCCGGGACGGCCATCGCGGCAGGCGCCGCCACACCGCCCGAAGTACCTCCACCGGTGCACGCGGCCAGCACGAACGTCGTCGCCAGCGCGGCCGACCCCGCGAGCAGCCGCTTCGTCGTCCGCATGTCTGTCACCTCCCGTTTTCGTGATCCGCCTTGCTGACGAGCATCGCCCCGGTCCTGGTCGCCCCGAAAGGCCACGATCGAGTGGCCTGGCGTCTCCACCCCTGGGTTGAGATCGGGTTCAACCCGGGACCGGCCCGTACGCCGACGTTTCCCCAGCCCATTCCGCCGATGCTGGGAACACACGGCAAGCCCGCCTGATCGAAGGAGTACCCAGCCATGAACACCGCAACCACCATCCTGCTCTACGTCGGGGTCGCGGCTCTCGTCTTCTACAAGGTGATCTACACGCAGCTGCGCGGCACGCTGCTCACCCGGAGCGGCCTGGCGAAGCTGCCGCTGCTGCTCGTGGCGATCGGCGGGTTCTTCACCATCAAGGCACTGCCCGGCGCGTCCGCCGCCGAAATCGGCCTGCTCGCCGCCGACGTCGCGGTGCTCGCCGTGCTCGGCGCGATCCGCTCCACCTCCACCACGCTGACCGAACGCGCCGGGACGACGTTCCAGAAGGGATCGGCGATGACGGTGCTGCTCTGGGTGGTCACCATCGCGGTGCGGTTCGGTTTCGTCGGCCTGGGCACGGTGCTCGGCATCACCGGTCCGCTCACCTCGGCGTCCATCGCGCTGACCATCGGGGTCAGCATCGGCGTGCAGAACGCGCTGACCTACTACCGCATCCAGCAACTGCGGCTGCCGCTGGCGGAGCAGCGCGCCGTCGCAGCCGCCCGCTGACCACCGTCCACAACGGTCGTCCTCAAAGGACTATCCGGAAAGGACTTCGCCGACCATGCGCGCATACATCCGTCCCGGGCTCGGCTCGTCGGCCGGGCGCAGGAAACCGGGCAGTGGCGGGAGGTTCCGCGCGAACGGGCCGAGGCGGTCGTACAGCACGGCCGCACCTGCCGGACGACGTTCCGGATCCTTCGCCAGCATCTCGGCGAGGACGGCGTCGAGTTCGCGTGGCACACCCGGTATTGCGGACGGTGCGTCCTTGACCTGCTTCTCGAACACCGCGTACGCGGTCGGACCGCTGAACAGCTGGACGCCGGTGAGCATCTCGTGCAGGACACAGCCGAGCGCATACAGGTCGCTGCGCGGTTCGGCCACGCCGCGCTGGATCTGCTCCGGCGCCATGTACGAAGGTGTGCCGAGGATCTGCCCCGCCCTGGTGAACTGCGCGACGTCGGCCTCCCGCAGCACCGCGAGCCCGAAGTCCATCACCTTGACACTGCCGTCGGGGCACAACATCAGGTTCGCCGGTTTGAGATCGCGATGGCAGACCGAAAGCGCGTGCGCCGCGGTCAGCACCGCGCACGCCTGCGCCGCGATCGCCGCCGCCCACGGCACCGGCAGCGGTCCGTGCTCGGCGAGCAGATCCGCGACGGTCACCCCGTCGACGAACTGCATGACCTGGAACAACCGCTCGTCGTGGGTCCCGAAGTCGTACAACGTCGGCACACCGGGATGATCCAGTGTCGCCAGGATGCGGGCCTCTCTGGCGAACCGCTGCTCGAGTTCCTCGTCGCCGCCGGGCAGCCGCAGTAGTTTGACCGCGACCCGGCGGCCGAGCCTGCGGTCGTGGCCGCCGTGCACCGAGCCCATCCCGCCGCGCCCTCTCGGCAGTTCGTCGAGCTCGTAGCGATCGGCGATGAGCATCCGGCCTCCTGTGTGACCTCCCGACCTCACCCCTGCGCGCTTCCCGGCTCGAGGCGCCCCTCGGTGAGCCCGGCAAATCCTAGCCTGACCAGCGTTCGGCCGATCTCCGCCGCCTCGCGCACGGCGTCGTCGAACGCGGTCAGCCGGGCGAACGCGCGGCCGTGGACACGCTGCGTTTCCACCGGGTGACGCGGAATCCGCGTCCGGCGCACGTCGATCCGGGTCGAGCCGGAGTTCGCCGGCAGCTCCGCGGCGCGGAGGCAGCCCACCAGGAACCACGCGTCGAGTCGTTCGGGATCCACCCGGTACACCGACAGCGCGGGCCCGACCCGCACCGTGGGTCCACTATGGACACGCGCGAGCCCGGTCACCGACGCGACGACGTCACCCGCCGCGGCCAGCACCTCACCGGCCGCCGCCTCAGCCCGACCGGTCGGCGCGCGTCCGGCGGCCAGGTCGTCGAGGGTCAGCTGCGGGTGTTCGCCTTCGACCGTCCGCGCCGGGGCGTGCCGCAGTTCGATCACCCCGGCCTTGAGCAGCTCGCCGATCGTGGTGAACGCGGGCTCCGCGTCGCCTGGTTCGAACGACGGCACGGCCAACGGTAGCGCGGAAAACCGTTCGTACGCCTCGGCGAAGGCGCGCCCGGAATCCTCCGCACCGCCTTGACGCCTGGCCGGGGTGAGGTCGATGTCGTCGTCGAGCACGTCGATGATCCGGGTCCCCGACTCCCCGGGATCGCGCTCGTACTCCCGCCACAGTCGCTCCACTGTGGACGGTTCGTCGACCGGCCCTGCCAGCAGCACGGTCGACGGCGGTTGCCCGCCCGGCTCGGGACGTCGCAGCAGCCAAAGGTCCGGCCCGGCAGGCGCGAGGGTGAAGATCGCGCGCAACGCCCCCGCCCGCAACAGGTTCCCGCGGATCCGCTTGCCACTGCGGCGCGCGGCGGGCGCGCCGGGCATGAGGATCGCCACCAGCCCGCCGGGTTTCACCCGCGCGAGGCAGTGCTGCACCCAGGCCAGTTCGGACTCACCGCGCGGCGGGAGCCCGTATTCCCAGCGGGTGTCACCGATCAGCTCGTCGTGCCCCCACACCCGTTCGTTGAACGGCGGGTCGCACAGCACGGCGTCCGCGATCGCCCCGGAGAACCCGTCCTCCCGCAAGGAATTCGCCACGCGCACTTCCCCGTCGTAGTCGTGCAGGGCCAGGCGCAACGCGGCGATCGACGCGGCGATCGGATCGGCGTCCCTGCCGAGGACCTTGGGTGCCACACTCGACAGCAGGAGCGTCCCGAACCCGCAGGCCGGGTCGAGCACGGTCTCCGCGCCCCTGCCGACGAGCCGGGCCATCAGACACGCGATCGGCTCCGGCGTGTTCGAAAGCTGCCGCGAGTGCGCCTCGACGTAGCGGCCGAACAACAGCTCGAAGGCGGCCGCCGCGCCGATCTCGGCGGTGAGGTCGTCGAGCAGCGACGCGAGTTCGGGATCGACGTCCTCGTGCCGGTGGACGAGGTACTCCCCGGCCCTGCTCAGGCGGGCTCCGAGATCGAGATCGTCGCCAAGGGCACGTAATCGCCGCCAGGCTCGTTCACCTGTCGTGAGTTCGAAGTGCTTGCCCCGGGCGGCCATCCAGGACTGGACCGCGGCGAGGGAGAAGAGCGGGCTGGACGCGGTGCCGCCGGTCGGTGCCGGGAAGTCGGCGTACCGGCGGCGCCAGTTGCTGACCGCGGCGCGCCCCACCCCTGCCAGCCGGGCGATCTCGACCGCGCTGATCGTCGCGTCGTCCATGACCGGCCACTGTAAGTCGCAACTTCTGTTTTCGCCAGCTTTGCTTGTGAACTGAGTCAACCAATGCTTTTATGGGAGCCATGACACAGCAGCAGACGCCGCGCTACGTCCTGCGCTACGCGGCCGGGTCGGACGTCGGACGACGCCGGGACGTGAACGAGGACTCGGTCTACGCCAGCGGGCGCCTGCTCGCCGTGGCCGACGGGATCGGCGGCCAGCCGTACGGCGAAGTCGCCAGCGCCGCCGCGGTCGCGGTACTCGGCGAACTCGACGCCGAACTGCGAGCACTGGACCCCGCCGCGCTCGACCTCCAGGCGACACTGGGCGAAACGGTGCACCGGATCCCCGTCCGGCTGGCGGAGATCTCCGCCCGCGAACCCGCCACCGAAGGCATGGGGACCACCCTCACCGCGCTGCTGTTCGACGGCTCCCGCTTCGCCGCCGCGCACATCGGCGACTCACGCGGTTATGTGCTGCGGCACGGCGAACTGCACCGGATCACCCGTGATCACACGTTCGTACAGGCGCTGGTCGAAGACGGCCGGATCGCCCCCGACGAAGCGGCCGGGCACCCACGCCGCTCCCTGCTGATGAAAGCGCTTCAAGGCACCGGCGCGCCGGACCCCGATCTGTGGACGTTCACCCCTGAACCCGGTGATCGCTACCTGTTGTGTTCCGACGGGCTCACCGCTCCGGCGGCCGAATCGGCCATCCGGGAGATTCTCACCGCCAAGCCCGACCCCGCCGAAGCCGTGCCCACCCTGATCGACCTCGCCAACGACGGCGGCGGGCCGGACAACATCACCTGCGTCGTCGCCGACGTGTTCCCCGCCGCGCCTGCCTGACCTTCGCGCAGGTCAGACCTCCTGTGCACCGGCGCCGACCCATCCGGTATCGTTTCCCACGGAGGATTGGCCGAGCGGCCTAAGGCGCACGCTTGGAAAGCGTGTTGGGTTCACGCCCTCGCAGGTTCGAATCCTGTATCCTCCGCAGCGGTAACCAGGCGAAACGCCGGGTGTTCCTTCAACGAGCACCCGGCGTTTTCCGTAGCGGGCTTCGTCGGGGGAGACGACCGATCGGGTGCCTGCCGAACCGCGTAACCGGCGCCGAACCACGCGGCGGTGACATCCCCGCCCCGCTTGTCAATCCTGTTGCCAACCTGGCATTTGCCTTGTCCCCCAACACCTCCGGCAGCGCCATACTGGCCTCATCCAGCTCGGCGACCCGGTACGGGGCTCCGGCTGCGCGCCGGCGTCGCCGCCCGACCGGTCCTCACTGGTCACGAACGCCGCCGGGTGCGAGCCCGGCGCCCCGCCGTCGTTGCCGCGACAACGAAGTCGGCTCCGGTGGCGGTGAGGTCCGATGCCCACGCTAGTCTCAATCACCGTCTCGTTCGTACCGGTTCGCGGAGGTTCACCGTGTCACGAATACCCCACTGACCTGGGGCCAGCGGGGCACAAGCCCCGATGCACGACACCTGCGCGGGTTCGAATCCGGTACGTTCGCAAGCCCGTAGGCCCCGGACATTTTTCACGTCCGGGGCCTTGTTGGTTCCACCCTAACCTTCACTTACCAGAGTCACTTGATCACGCTAAGTTTGTACTAGTTCGTTTCCAGCCTCACACTTCCCAAGGAGTCCGCCCCCATGGCCGGAGTCGAAGAGATCCGCGCTGGTATCGCGCTCGCGAACGAGAAGGCGTCCGCGAGCATCGCCGCACTTCAGCAGGCCGCGCAATCTCTCGAAGAAGCCCAGCAATCGCTCGCGCAGGCGACGCAGGGCAGCAGTCAGCAAGAGGTGAACCAGGCTCACGGCCTGCTCGCCGAAGCGCTGAATGGCATCAGCGGTATGCAAAGCACCATCGAGGCGGGTATTTCCTCGGCCGACTCCTACTCGGCACGGCTCTGACCTCCCACATGGGACTCGCCGAGCTCCACCAACTGCTGACCGCGGTCCAGGACGGACTGGCGAACGGGCGGGCCCACACCGAGCGGGCCAAGAGCCTGCTCGGTGACGCCCGGCGGGCACTGGTCGACGCACAGGCCAAGGCCGATCCCTGGCTCCCTGTGCAGCTCGCGCAGGCCGACGAGGGGCTCGAACAGCTCCTCTCCCGGCTCGCCACCGCCGACGACCTGGTAAGCGGTTACCAGTCACGTCTCTAGGGAATTCCCATGAAGAGCAAGGCAGCCGAACAGCGCGATCGGGTACGGACCGCGCTGAACCGGGTCCGGCACCAGATCGGGCTGGTGCTCGGCGCCGCCGCGGGCGCCCGCAAGGCCGCGGCGGCCGAGCTCGCCAAACTCGAGCTGGAACAGCAGATCGTCAAGGTCGGCATGGACCACGCCAGCACCGAGCAGCAACACGAATGGTCCCGTCACCCCGCCGCGCACGACGTCTTCACCGCGTTGAGCGGCGTCCGCAGTGCGTACTACACCGATTGGTCCTCGGGGCCGAACGAGTTGCGGGAACTGGTCGCCGCCAACGCACCCGGTCCGGCCGGACGGCCACCGGGCGAATGGCTCGGCCGCGTCGGCCACAACCCCGGCATCACCGCGCCGGGGTTGTGGCGGGTCGGCTCGGTGACCACCGCGGGCCGCGACATCGCCCGCACCTTCGACGTCGCCGTCCCGTTGCTGGACGAATCCCATCTGGCGATCACGTCGGCGCCGAAGACCCGGCCCGCCATCGACGCGATCGTGCAGAACCTGCTCATCCGCGTGCTCAGCACGTTCGAACCCGGTGCGGTCCGGGTGCACCTCTGGGACATGGGGCAGCTGACCGCGATCCTGCCGGACCTCTATCCGCTCAGCCGCACCAGCGCGCTGACGCTGTACGACCCGGGACGGCTCGAAGACCTGCTCGACGAGCTCGCCGGGCACATCCGCCGCATCCACGCCACCGGGATGCAGGCGGGGCACACGACATTGCGGGAAATCCGCCGCGCGAGCGGGCAACGGGTCGAACCGTTCCGCATCGCGGTGCTCTACGGCAACGGCGAAACCCTGGAACCCGAACGGGCGAGGGAACTCAAGCGGGTCGCGACCGGCGCGCTCGCGGCGGGTATCTGCCTGATCATGGTGGACGTGCCGACCGCGGTGAACGCGGCGGTCGAAACGCTCAGCCTCATCGACGACCGCCGCGCGATCAGCAGCATGACCGGGACCGACCTTGTCGTCGATCTGGATGCGCCACTGCCCTCGGGCCAGGTCATCCGCGCCGCGGGCCGGATCGCCGAGGCGCTGATCGCCAAGCAGGGCGGCCCGCGTTCGTTCGCCGATCTGCTGCCGACCGAGTTCGGCAAGGAGAGCTCCGCGCGTGAACTCCGTGCGCCCGTAGGGTTTTTCGAAGGTGAGCCGGTCGAGGTCGTCATCGGCGACGCGAGCCCGCACGCGCTCATCGGCGGCCCGAGCGGTTCGGGGAAGACGAACTTCCTCTACGCGATGCTGGGCAGTATGTGCGCGCGGTACGGTCCGGACGAGCTGGCGCTGTACCTGCTCGACTTCAAGGAAGGCGTGTCGTTCGCCGGGCTCGCGCCCGGCCGCAAGGACGCCAGCTGGCTGCCGCACGCCCGGCTCGTCGGCGTCAACGTGAACACCGACCGCGAATTCGGCTTGGCACTACTGCGATTCCTCGCCGACGAACTACGGCGCCGCTCCGCCGCGGCCAAGGAACACGAGGTCACGAACCTCGCGGACCTGCGCGAGCAGGACCCGGAGGGGCACTGGCCGCGGATCGTGGCGGTGATCGACGAGTTCCAGTACCTGTTCGCCGGGCGCGACGGTGTCACCGCGCAGGCGACCCAGCTGCTGGAGGACATCGCGCGGCGTGGGCGTTCGCAGGGTATCCACCTGGTTCTGGCCAGCCAGGACGTCGCGGGCATCGAGGCGTTCTGGGGCAAGCCCGCGGTGTTCGAGCAGTGCACGCTGCGCATCGCGATGCCGAAGGCGCGGCGCGTACTCGCCGAGACCAACAACGCGGCGGTGTCCGCGCCGAAGTGGCACGCCGTGCTCAACCACGATTCCGGTGTGGCGCACGGAAACCAGCTGGCCCACGTGCCGGACGCGAGCAGCAAGAACGTCTTCGTCGACCTGCAGCACAAGCTGTGGGAGAAATACGCGGACAGCTTCGCTCGGCCGCGCCTGTTCGACGGCGCGCATTCGCCGATCCTGGAACACTTCCCGGTGTACACGGGCCTGGAACCGAACACCAAACCCCGTGCGCTGCTCGGCCAGTCGATCGACGTCACCGAGGCAGCCTGCGGCGTCGACCTCCCGCCCGCGCCCGGCCGCAACATCGCCGTGCTGGGCGCGGCGACCGCGGAGGCACTGTCCATCATGGACTCTGCGGTGCGGTCGCTAGCCCGCCAGTACGAGCGCGGGGCGGTCGAGTTCGTGGTGAGCTGCCCGGTCGAGGCCTGCGCCCCGGCCGTCGGCGAGCTGGCCGAACGGTTGCGGCACGAGGGCCACCGGGTCGATCTCACCGATGATCTTCCAGCTCGGCTGGGCGAGATCGTCGACGGACTGTCCACAGGGGACACTGCGAAGATTCTGCTGCTGTACGGTGTCGACGCGGCACTGCCCGCGTTGGAGGCCAAGGCGGTCGGGCAGCCGAAGAGCGGGCTCGACCATCTGCGCACGCTGCTCAAGCAGGGCCCCGGCCACGGTATTCACACCATCGGCTGGTGGCGCAGTATCGCGCGACTGAAAGACACTCTCGGTTTCGGCGGCACGGACGACATCGGCACCTGGGCGGCGCTCGACGTGCAGGGCAACGAGCTGTCGCCGTTCGCCGCGGGCCAGGTCGTGCACTGGTCACCGCGCCCGGGCCGGGCGCTGTTCTTCGACCGCAGCACCCATGGCGCGCCCGAAGTGATCATCCCGTTCCAGCGGCCCGATTCCGAAGGGACTGGCGTGTCATGACCACCGACGACGGTGTCACCGCCGCCATGCGGTACAAGGAAATCGTGGGCATGGCCAGGGGCTCGGCCGAGAACCTGCGCAACTGGGAACTCGCCCGCGTCGACGAGCTCGAAGCCGCGATGGCCGACGCGCAGGCCGCTGTCGCCGCCGCCACCGAACGCGAGGAGCGTGCCGCCGAACGCGCCGCCCGCTGGTGGAAAATGGCGCTGCACAACGTGGAACGGCTGGTCTGGCTGGACATCGAGGAGCCGGAACCGGTATCGACCGCCCGGCCACAGTACCTGGAGCGCTACCTGGAAGAGGTCAAGCCGAGCTACCAGGAACTGGTCCAAGCCGTCCTGGCCCTGGGCTGGCGCGCAAAACGCTGATGACGTGATCGAACAGCGGTCTCGCGTGATCAGCCGGAGATCTCACGTGATCAGAGACGGAACTCGCGTGATTGGGCGGGGTGCGCACCCAATCACGCGAGATCTCCGTTCAATCACGCGAGTTCCGCGTCCAATCACGCGAGTTCTCGGCCGGTGAGGGCTTCGGAGCGGCTTTGCCGTGCGGTTTCCAGCAATGTCCGACGTAGGTCTTCACCGCCGCCGGTGTGTTCGCAGACCCAATCGAGTTCGTCGGACAGCGTGGTGTCGAAGATGCCCGGGTCGTCGGAGGAGACCACGACCGGCAGCCCCGCCGACAGGAATCGGTGGACCGGATGCTGTGCGGGGTCGGTGAATCCGCCGATCCGCCGGTTCGACGTCGGGCAAACCTCGACCACCGCACCGGTCGCGCGAACTCTGGCGATGGCGTAATCCTGGCGGCGACGGACCTCGGCGAGTCGCGCGTGGTCGTAGTCGATGGTGATGCTCGCGTCGTCAGGCATCGCATCGAGCCGGGCGAGTTCCACGCGTAGCGAGGCCGGATCGACATGGACACCGGCAGTGCGCAGTCCGTCGTGGTGGCGAAGGTCGTAGGCGATCTGGTCCCGGCGCTCGGCAACGGGCTCCGAACGGGTGTGGGCGCCGAAAACTGCGGGCTCCACGCCCAACGCGATCGCGTGCCCCAGCCGGTGCGCCCCGAGTTCGGCCGCCTCGTCCACCCAGCGCACCGCGCTTTCCAAGCTCTTGTCGCCGAAGCTTTCCCCGACGTGGTACAGAATCGCCAGCGCGCGTTCCGGATGCACCGCGTTGAAGTCGTGGACGGCGGCGAAGAACGCGGCCTTGCGCTTCGGCGGATGTCCTTCCTCGTTGGCGCAGAAATCCACACCGGTCACCGAAGCCCCAAACGGCCCCAAGGCAAGTTCCTGAACGCGCGCCCATTCCGGCCAGGGGTCCTTACGTGGCAACGAAATCGCGAAACGCTCGATAAGCCCGTCTTCGGCGCCACTGCACGCCGCCGCGACCATGTCGGTACTGATCCGGAACTCCGCGTACTCGACGCCCTGCCGCCGATGCTCGACACGGATCCCCGCGGCGAACCGGGCGACCTCGCCCGCGGTGTCGGACCACGGCTTCGAGTGGTCTTCCGGCCGCGCCGCGAGCCACAGCAGGTTCGCCTTGGCCTGGAAACGGGCGAACGTGCCGGCGTCCGCGTCGCCGAACACGAACAGCTTCCCGAACTCGTCGGCTGCGGTCTCGTCACCAGCCCGGTGCCGCTCGACAAGCTGCCGCGCCGGCGGCACGACCCCATACGCGGCCGCTATTTCCGTTTCGTACCAGTCCCACAGCACGTGCTCGGCCCGCGCGAGATGATCGAGCAGCGCGGGAGCGCGGATACAGCCATGGAAGTGGAGGTGCAGTTCGGCGAGCACGTCGCCGAGGCTCGCACCTCCTTCGCCGCGGTCACAACCTGTTTTCGCACCCATTGACGCAACCGTTCGGTTGCCATAAGGTAGCAACCGAACGGTTGCTACTCACTGGAGGCCGCGATGGCTTTTCCCGATCGCATCGAACGGACCGTCGAGATCACCCGCCCACCGGAGAAGGTCTGGGCGGCGCTCACCACCGCGGAGGGGCTCGCCGCCTGGTTCGGCGAGACCGCCGAAATCGACCTGCGCCCCGGCGGCTCGGCCCGGATGACCTGGGCCCACGGGCACACCGCCGACATGCGGGTGGAGCGCGTCGAGGAGCCGGCGGTCTTCGGGTTCACCTGGCGGATCTACGGGCTGCCCGAAGACGATCCGCGCCGCACCTACGTCGAGTTCACGCTCGAACCCGTGGCGGCGGGCACCCGGCTGACGGTGGTCGAGACCGGATTCGCCCAGCTGTCCGAGGACACGTACCGCGTGGCGTTCGACGGCAACACCACGGGCTGGGCGAAGGAACTGGGCGAACTCGTCGCCTACCTCGATGCCGCCTGAGACCGAGGCGATCGCCGAACAGGTCTTCGCCGCACTGGCCGACCCGAGTCGCCGCGCCATCCTGGCGGCGCTCGCCACCGGAGGTCCGGCCACGGCCACGGATCTGGCCGCCCGGTTGCCGATCACCCGCCAGGCGATCGCCAAGCATCTCGCCCTGCTGACCGAGGCCGAGCTGGTGATCGCCGTGCCTGGCGAACGCCGCAGGGTGCGTTACCGCCTGCACTCCGCGCCGATGCATGTCGCACAGCGGTTCCTGGCGGCGCTGGCCCGCGACTGGGACGGCCCGCTCGACGCGTTGAAGAACCACCTCGAAGCAAGCGAAACGAAGGGAGACGATCGATGACCGCGAACAGCCCCACAGTGGTCGGCCGGGCCACCTGGCAGTCCGAAGTGGACAAATTGCGCATCCGGGAAAAGGCACACACCCACGAGGGCGACGCGCTCGCGGCGGCGCGGCGACGGCTGCCGATGGTGGAAGTGGACGCCGGCATCGAGGTGATCGGCCCCGACGGACCGGTCTCGCTGCTGGACGTTTTCGAGGGCCGACGGCAACTCATCGCCTACTTCCACATGTGGCACACCGGTCATCCGGCGGCCGAGCAGTGCGAAGGCTGCACGTTCTACAATGGACAGGTCCGCGAACTTTCCTACCTGCACTCCCGCGACGTCACCTATGCGACGTTCTGTCAAGGCCCGTATGAGGAAAGTGTCCGCTACCGCGACTTCATGGGCTGGGACGTGCCTTGGTATTCGGTCAAGGACTCCGCCGACGCACTGCTCGCCGGACGCCCCTTCTTCTTGCTGGCGTTCTACCTCCGCGACGGCGACAAGGTGTACGAGACCTACTCCACCAGTGGTCGCGGCTTCGAGGTGATGGCGCCGAGCTACGGGCTGCTGGACAGGACCCCTTACGGAAGGCAGGAAACCTGGGAGGACTCGCCGGACGGCTGGCCGCAGGGGTGGCCCGTCGACCAGAACCTTCTCCGCGTCGAGGGACGTCCCGCGGCCCAGTGGTCCCGGCTCCGCGCCGGACGATCCGACGCCCTGCGCTGAACGGAAAACCGCCCCCGAGCCGACGAGCACGGAGGCGGTTTTCCTTACCGCGGAAGGGTTACCGGCCGAACAGCTGGTCCAGCCGGTCCAGCCAGTCGTACAGCGCATCCTGGAACGCGTTGCCCGCGCCCGGCCGGAAGCGCATCACCTGCGGGTCGTGGTCGCTGGCCTGATCGGCGAACTCGGCGTTGACGTGCACGACGTCGTAGTCGACACCGCGCGGCGCGGCCGAGGCCAGTATGTGGTCGAGTACCTGCGACTGTCCTTCGTAGACATAGCTGTATCGCTCGGCTTCCGGCAGCCCGGCGATCAGATCCTTCAGCGCTCCGCCCGCGGTCAAGGTCTGGACGGCGGGCGAGAACGGGTAGTCGTTCAGGTCGCCCGCGACGATGACGTTCGCGGTGCGGTCCGCGGCGAGGATCTTGTCGACGAAGCCACGCAACACGGTCGCCTGCTTGGCCCGCTGCACTTCCGAACTCCGGGACGGCGGCTGGAAACGGCCGTGGGCCGGCTGGTCGCCGCCCTTGGAGTTGAAGTGGTTGGCGATGACGAACACCGTCCTGCCGTGGAACACGAACTCGCCGGCGAGGGGCTTCCGGCTCGTCGTCCATGCCTCGTTGGCGGGGTCGACCCTGCCGGGCGAGAAGGTGAGATGTGGCTTGCCGTGCGTGGTGGCCACGTCGACCGGTGCCGTCGCGGTACCGCCCGGCTTGTCCACAAAGGATACTCTGGCCGGGTTGAACAGGAAGGCGACACGGATGTTGCCGCCCGGCTGCCCGCCGTCGGTGTCGTCGACCGGGTCGATCTCCCGCCATTCGTAGCGCGGCCCGCCCGCCGCGGCGATGGCGTCGGTGAACTTCCGCAGTGTCTGGTCGGCCGCGACGGTGCCGTCGTCCGTCGGCCCGTTGTTGTCCTGGATCTCTTCCAGGTTCACGATGTCCGGCGAGGCCAGACTGTCCACAATGCCCTTGGCCAGCTTGCCGAACTTCTCCGCACTGTCCTTGGGGGACAGGTTCTCGACGTTATAGGTCGCGACCGCGAGTTCACCGGAACGCTGTTTGCGCGTGGTCTCCCGCTTCAGTCCGTTGTCCTTCTCGGTGCCGAGCGTGCTCGCGAACAGCGTGTACCCACCGAAACTACTGTATTCGACCGGGCCGGAGGTGACCCCGGCCAGCACGTCGCCGACGTTGACCTTCGGGAACGGCCGCTGCTCGAACGGAATCAGCGATCCGACCTTGAGCACACCGGTGTTGAGCTTGTCGTAGCCCAGATACACCGTCCCGCCGCGCGACGTCTCGTGCTGTTGGGGCTTCGTGGTGACATACAGCTCGTTGTACTGGGTCGTCGGGCCGACCACCCGCGCGTCCATGACGCTGATGATCTCACTCTCGTGGGACTCCCAGAAATCCAGCGAGTACTTCGACGGCTCCAGCGGCAGCGATTCGATGTTCCCGCCCGGCGACGGCGCGTACGTGTCGGGCACCTGCTCCGGCGTGACCACAGTCGGCGCGGGCAACGGGTTTCCGTGCGATTCGACCGTCCACTGTGCACTCGACAGCTCGGTCAGCGACTGGTGCGTCGACGTCGCGGGCGCCTCGGGATAGAACTCGCGCACGACGCCGCTCGCCGTGACCGCGTCTCCGACCGCGACCGCCGGGCTGGTGGATCCGGTGAACACGAACAGGCCCTCGCTGGTGCGCGGGTCGTTGTCCGGCCGCGGGTCGGTGAACCAGAATCCCCGCGCGGAGCCGAAAGTCCGCACCGCGGTCACGATCCCGGTCACCCCGCCGACCTTCTGGTCCTTCAGCGGGGAAATCCGCGTCGTGCCCTGGATGTCGTGGATCTTCGCGGCGACCGGCGGCGGGCCGTCCCCGCCCGGTGTCTCGCCCTTGCTGTTGACCGGGGTCGGCGCGCCGACGGTGAAATCGGCAGCGTTATCGTCCGTGTCGGCCAGCGAAGCGGCGCGGGCGGCGGACGTCGTATTGGACGTTGCCGCGGTGGCGGAACCCTCGCGGACCACCGCCGAGCCGAAGCCGACGAGGTCCTTGATCCGTGTGTCGGCCGCGCAGTCGGCAGCGGTCTTACAGGTCAGCGGGGTCGTGCCGTGGACGAGCGCGACCGTGCCCGCGGTGGCGGAAAGCCCGATCGTGCCGGTGGCGTCCGGGGCCGGCAGCGCGACCGTCCCGCCCGCGCCCTTCGCCTCGGCGACGAGGTAGCGCCCGCCGGGCTGGACGCCTCCGGCGAGCGTCGTGACCTGCCAGGTGCTCGACGCGCTCGGCGTCCCCGGCAGGTACTGGACGCTGAAGCCGTCCAGGCTCGCGGCCGCCGCGCCACGGTTGCCGAGTTCGATGAAGTCGCTGGTCAGCGTGGCGCCTGAATTGCCGCCTCCGCCGTAGACTTCGGCGATCACGGCGTCGGCGCTGGGCGTGGCGAGCGCCGGCGCCGCCGTCACCCCGCCGAGCAGCAAGCTTGCTGAGGCGATCACGGTCAGTGAAGCTGTTGCTCTGGTGCGGCGGGTTCTGCTCACGCTCGGTCCCCCTGGTCGATCGGACGGTCGACGCATCGTCCCCCGAACAAGTGAGGATCAGGAAGACACAATGGCAACAATTCGTGACGCGTGACCACGCAAACGCACAAAGTGACAGTGCGGGCGGTCCTGTCACCCGGACGGCGCATCTGCCTTAAATGAAGCTCAAGCTTCGGCGCCTTTGCCGGTGGGGCGCAGTACCTTACTCATGGGCGACCGGAAAAGTGTTCTAGACCACAGTTCGAGGACACGGTGGACCGAAGGCCGCTCACCGGCCACACGGCACGGGGGGAGGGAGTCTGATCATGTGGGGGCTGATCATTCTCACTTGCGTGTCCGTGTAGCCGCGCTGCCAGGGCGCTCCTTCGCTGCGGGGGTCACCGTCGCGTGAGGGGCGCCCTGTCATCGTGTTCGCCGGGTCAGCCGTGGCTGGGCTGGCCCTGCCCGCGGGTCCTGGCTCGTTCGAGCAGGGTGCGCGCGCCGGCCAGCGCCGCGCGGCCCGCCCCCTTCGCGCTCGCCGCGAGGAACGTCGTCCAGTCGAAATAGTCGCGCCACAGCACGATTTCGTCGCCGACGACCTCGAACGTGCCGCACACCCAGAACTCCGCCTCCCACGCGCCCGCGCGCAGCACGTCGGTGCGCTCGGTGAGCACGATCGGCCCGTCCGCGGCGATGTGATGCGTCCGCGCCTCGAACCCGGTGCCGAACCGGGCCATGAGGCGCAGCTGCTTCTCCACCGCCGCGCGGCCGCGCGCGGGCGGCAGCGGGACGTTCTGGTACACGATGTCGTCCGAAGCGAAGGCCAGCGCGCCGTCGATGTCGAGGTTCTCGAGCGCACGAAGGAAGTGTTCAACCACGGCTTTGGGCTCGGTCATACCTTCGAGGTTAGGCCCCCGAACGGCCGGTCGCCCGCGATCGCGACGCGCTCGGCCACCCGCACGTGCGGGTGGTAGTCGTTGACCGCGTAGTGCTGGGTCGCGCGGTTGTCCCAGAACGCCACCGAACCGGGCCGCCAGCTGAACCGCACCTGGAACTCGGGGATGTGCGCGCGGGTGAAGAGGTAGCGCAGCAGGCGGTCACTCTCGGCGCGGTCCATGCCGACGATGTGGGTCGTGAACGCCTGGTTGACGAACAGCGTGCGGCGACCGGTCTCCGGATGCACGCGAACCACCGGGTGTTCGACCGGCGGGAACTCGTCCTGCCTGCGCGCCAGCGATTCCGGGTCGGCGAACCGGGCGAAACCGGGGATGAAGTCGTGCACGGCGGTGAGCCCGTCGATACGGGCACGGACGTCCTCGGGCAGGTTGTCGTAGGCGGCAGCCATGTCCGCCCACATCGTGTCGCCGCCGACCGGCGGCACCTCGATCAGCCGCAGCACCGAGCCGAGCGCGGGGTTCGGCCGGAACGTCACGTCGACGTGCCAGATGTTCTCGAACGCGGGCATGCTCGCCGAGCGCGCGAACCGGGTCACCTGCTCCGTGTCGCCCCGCGGGATGAACGGGTTCGTCTCCAGCTCACCCCAGTTCGCCGCGAACGCGCGCTGCTGCGCCGAAGTGATGTCCTGATCGCGGAAGAACAGCACCTTCCATTCGAGCAGCGCGCGGTTCAACTCGGCACGCAACGCGGGTGTCAGCGGTTCGCCGAGGTCGACGCCGCCGATCTCGGCGCCGATGACCCGGCCGAGCGGGCGCAGGTCGAACAGCTCGTACGGACGTTCCTCGACGCCTTCCGGCAGCCTGCGCAACACACGCGGGCCTTCGAGGATGCCGTCGGCGGGAACGGTCGCGGGGCGAAGCTGGACACGGGCAGGCACATCCACGGACATTGTTGGCTCCCAAGGTATTTCTGGATTCGGGCAGGCGAAGACCGCCACGGTTTCGCCGTGGCTTTTCGAGCGACTACGCCTTACGCGGGCGGGGAACCCAGACGCCCGCGACGCAGGAGCAACGCCGCGACCCCTTCACCGGCCGACCGGACACGACCACAGTCGACCCACCGGACAAGCACACTTTCCCGGCTGACTGGCATGTCCCCATAGTGTTCCCATGCCCGGTTCATGGTCAACCCGTCCACAAGGTGAGACCCTGCCGGAAGGTGACCACACGGGGTCGGGACCGAACAACGAAAGGTGCCCACCACCGGGGGTCCGGGGGCGGAGCCCCCCGGGCGGGGTCTGGGGGTTGCACCCCCAGAAACACGGCGAGCGAGACACGTCGACGCTTTCCGTCGACATGCCTCGCCCACTCGCGAGCGGTGGCGGTGGGATTTGAACCCACGGACGGGGTTAACCGTCACACGATTTCGAGTCGTGCTCCTTCGGCCGCTCGGACACGCCACCGCCGAGAACAATACCGGACGGCCTTCGCGCTCTGTGAGGGGCCCGGCCGAGGCGGCTCAGGCGCCGGGGCGGCGGTCCGCGAAGAAGCCTTCGAGCAGGCCCGCGCACTCGGGTTCGAGCACGCCGCCGTACACCTCGAGGCGGTGGTTGAGGCGGCGGTCACGCACGACGTCCCACAGTGAGCAGACGGCCCCGGTCTTGGGCTCCCACGCGCCGAACACCAGCCGCGACACCCGTGCCAGGACGAGGGCTCCCGCGCACATCGTGCAGGGTTCGACGGTGACCGCGAGCGTGCAGCCTTCGAGGCGCCAGCCGTCGCCGAAGCGTTTCGCCGCGGCACGCAGCGCGAGGACCTCGGCGTGCGCGGTGGGGTCGCCCAGCTCGACGCGGGCGTTGCGGGCGGCGGCCAGCGGGGCGCCGTCCGGGGCGAACACGACCGCGCCGATCGGCACGTCCGCCCCCGGGCCGCGCGCTGCTTCGAGCGCGGCCTCCACGGCTTCGGTGTCGGTCGGGCGTCTCAGAGCTCGTCCAGCAATCTCGCGAACTCGTCGGCGAACCCGCAGCGCTGCGCGATCATCTGCAATTGCTCGTCAGGGTAGAGATCCACCTCACCGACGATGACCTCGAGTTCGACTCCTGGCAACCCGAGATCGGCGAGAATCTCCAGATCACCCTCCGGCCAGACGGCGTCGTCGTCCTCGTCGGGGGGATCGACCCGCAGGACGTCGAGGACGTCCGCGGCGATGTCGTAGTCGAGCGCGGCGGCGGCGTCGGACAGCAGTAGCGACGGCCCCCTCGGACTCGGCCGGACGATCACGAAGAACTCGTCGTCGACCGCGAGCAGCCCGAACGCCGCTCCGGTCGACCGGAGTTTGCCCAGCTCGGTGATCGCCGCGTCGAGTTCCGCCAGCGCCCCCTGGTCGAGGGCACTGCAGCGCCATCGACCGTCCTCCCTCACCACCGCCACGGCAAAGCCCGTGACCGGCTCTTGCACCGCCATGGCCACACCGTATTCCGCCCGTCCCCTCGGCGCACGCACGGTGCGGCCGAAGCGCCGTTGGTGCCACTATCGAGCCATGACAGGACCCACTGACCTGCCCACTTTGCCCGGTGGAGCGTTCGCCGGATTGATCGACGAGGCACGCGCGATCCAGCAGGAAACCGTCGAACTTCGCCGGACGGTGCACCGCCACCCCGAGGTGGGGCTGCACCTGCCGCGGACGCAGGCGGCGATCAAGGACGCGCTGGCGGGGCTGCCGCTGGAGATCACCGAAGGCAGGTCGACGTCGTCGCTGACGGCCGTGCTGCGCGGGGCGAAGCCCGGCCCGGCGGTGCTGTTGCGCGGCGACATGGACGCGTTGCCGCTGCACGAGGACACCGGACTCGACTTCGCGTCCGAGGTCGAGGGCGTCATGCACGCGTGCGGGCACGACGCGCACGTCGCGATGCTCGCGTCGGCGGCGAAGCTGCTGGCGCAGCGGGCCGAGCGGCTCGCCGGATCGGTCGTGTTCATGTTCCAGCCCGGCGAGGAGGGCGAGCACGGCGCGCGGCACATGATCCACGAGGGCGTGCTCGACGCGGCCGGCGAACGGGTCGAGAAGGCATTCGGCCTGCACATCGTCGGACGGGCCCGCAGCGGTGTCATCCAGGTCCGGCCGGGCCCGGTCATGGCCTCGGCCGACAAGTTCGACGTGCTGGTCACCGGCAAGGGCGGGCACGGATCGGAGCCCGACAGCGCACTGGACCCGGTCCCGGCCGCCGCGGCGATGGTCGGTGCGCTGCAGACCATGGTCACCCGGCGGGTGAGCGTGTTCGAACCGGCGGTGGTCACCGTCGGCCGGATCACCGCGGGCACGACGTCGAACATCATCCCGGAGACCGCCGCGCTGGAGGGCACGATCCGGACGCTGTCCGAGCGCACCCGCGCGTTCGTCCGCGAGGAGCTGCCGAAGGTGTGCGAGGCGGTCGGCGCCGCGCACGGCTGCCGGGTGTCGGTCGACATCACGCCCGGCTACCCGGTCAGCGTGAACGACGACGTGGTTGCAGCGCAGGTCGCCGACATCGCGGGCACGTTGCTCGGTCCGTCCAATGTGGAGATATTGGGCGCGCCGGTGATGAAGGCGGAGGACTTCTCCTACGTGCTGCAGCGTGTCCCCGGCGCGTTCGCCTTCCTCGGCGGGTGTCCACAGGGGACGGATCCGGTGGACGCCGAGGACAACCATTCCAGCCGGGTGCGCTTCGACGAGGACGCCATGGTGCACGGGGTCGCACTGCACACCGCGTTCGCCCTGGCGTCACTCAAGGGCTCGTGAGCGTTCCGACCGGGTGCGGACTCGAGCGCCCCGATGGGGTTCTCTCGGTAGGGGTGGAGATGCGGCTTTGCTGGTGGGTGGTGCTGCGAAGGCCTCCTTACCGGCGCTCAACGCTGTGAAGGAGGCCTTCACAGCATTCGGTGCGGTTGGGGGTGCGTGGTGTTCGCGGGGTTGTCGTTGCGGTTGGGGGTCGCGCGGCGGTCGTGGATGTCGCGAACGCTCCGTTCGGGACGTTGATCGTCGGTAACGGCCCGTTCGCGACGTCGCGATGTTGTCGGCGTGGGCGGAGAGAGTCCGAGGGACGCCCTCGATGCACCCAACGCCCCCAGGGACGCCCTCGTCGCACCCCGCCCCCGGCCCGCGCACCGAAAGCGCCCTCCAGCACATCCGGCAACACCCACCGCCCCAGACCCCTTGGCGAGAAAGCCTGAATGACCACCGGGCAACGGGAACGCCCTGAGCAGTCGGCCATCCCGGTGACGACGGTGGTCCAGACCTTGACAGCGCCTCCAGTGGTCTAGTCCACTGGAGGCGCCAGGGGTATTCAGGAGGCCCTGATGCGCCAAAAGGTCTACGCCACCGTCGTCGTACTGATCGCCGCGCTGTGCGGGTTCGCCGCACCCGCCGCCGCCACACCGGCCACTGCCGCGCTGCCCACGCACGCGCTCGTCGGCTATCTGCACGCGAGCTTCGCCAACGGGTCGGGTTACACGCGCATCGCGGATGTCCCGGCCGACTGGAACATCATCGACCTCGCCTTCGCCGAACCGACGTCGGTCACCTCGGGGCAACTGCGCTTCAACCGCTGCCCGGCGTCGGAATGCGCCAACGTCGAGTCCGATGTGGACTTCGCGGCCGGGGTCAAGGCGCAACAGGCCAAGGGAAAGAAGGTACTGATCTCGGTCGGCGGCCAGAACGGGCAGGTGCAGCTCACCTCGACGGCGGCGCGTGATGCGTTCGTCGCGTCGGCGAGCGCCATCATCGACAAATGGGGCCTCGACGGCATCGACATCGACTTCGAGGGCCACTCGCTGTCCCTGAATTCGGGCGACAACGATTTCAAGAACCCGAAGACTCCGTCGATCGTCAACCTGATCTCGGCACTGAAGACGCTGAAGACCCGCTATGGCGAGAACTTCGTGCTCACGATGGCCCCGGAAACGTTCTTCGTCCAACTGGGCTACCAGTTCTACGGCCCGGGCAGCGGCTCGGATCCCCGCGCCGGGGCGTACCTCCCGGTGATCCACGCGCTGCGTGACTCGCTGACGCTACTGCACGTCCAGGACTACAACTCCGGGCCGATCATGGGCCTGGACGACCAGTGGCATTTCATCGGCAACGCGGACTTCCACACGTCGATGACCGACATGCTGCTCACCGGCTTCCCGGTGGCCCGCAACAAGGCCAGCGTTTTCCCGGCGCTGCGGCCGGACCAGGTCGCGATCGGCCTGCCCGCGGCCTCGTACGCGGGCAACGGCTACACCGCGCCCGCCGAGGTCCGCGCGTCGCTCGACTGCCTGACGAAGGGTTCGGGCTGTGGGACGTACAAGCCGCACGGGGTGTTCCCGGCGCTACGCGGGCTGATGACCTGGTCGATCAACTGGGACAAGTTCAACGGCTGGGAGTTCGCGAAGAACTTCACCGGCTACTTCGGCTGAGTCCCGCCTCCCGCGGATCTTTCCGGCTCCTGACAGCTTCGTGTTAATGTCGTATCGTATATCAGATCTGACCTGTCAGGGAGCGCGATGACGTTCGGGGCACAGCGGCGGCGGCTGTCCGGGGTGGTGGCCATCCCGGTCACCCCCTTCGACGCGGACGGCGGCGTCGACGCGCACGCGTACGGCCTGCTCGTCGAGCGGCTGATCGGCGGCGGCATCGAGGCGGTCACGCCGAACGGGAACACCGGCGAGTTCTACGCGCTCGACGAACAGGAAACGCGTCTCTGCCTGGAAACCACGGTGAAAGTCGTCGCAGGACGGGCCAGTGTGGTGGCCGGGGTGGGCCATGACGTCGCGTCGGCGACGCGGGCGGCCCGGCACGCGCGCGACGCCGGGGCGGACATGATCATGATCCACCAGCCCGTCCACCCGTACATCTCGGACGAGGGCTGGGTCGCGTATCACCGCGCGATCGCCGATGCCGTCCCGGAACTCGGCGTCGTCCTGTATGTCCGCAACGCGGCGATCACCGGCACCCAACTCGCGACGCTCGGCGAGGCGGCACCGAACGTCATCGGTGTGAAGTACGCGGTGCCCGACCCGGTGCGGTTCGCCTCGGTGGCGCGGGACGCCGGATTCACACGGTTCACCTGGATCGCCGGACTGGCCGAGCTTTCCGCGCCGGGCTACTTCGCGGTCGGCGCGACCGGGTTCACCTCGGGACTGGTCAACGTCGACCCGGCGACGTCGTCGGAGATGTTCCGCGCACTCGCGACTGGCGACTACCCCGCCGGGATGGCGGTCTGGCAACGGATTCGGCCGTTCGAGGAGATGCGCGCCGCGCACGGGAACGCCAACAACGTCAGCGTGGTCAAGGAGGCACTCGCCCAGCTCGGCCTGTGCCGCCCCGATGTCCGCCCGCCGAGCCGGCCACTCACCGAAGCGGAACGCTCCCACGTCGGCGAACTGCTCGCGGCCTGGGACCTGGCAGGCTAGGCCCCGGCGCTCAAGCCGTTCAGCGATCGGCGATCCTTTGTCCTTTGTGGACTCTCGCCGTAATGACGGGTGCTTGACCAGGCCGGGGGGGGGGGGTGGGCGCGGGGGGGGGGGCGCCCCCGCGACAGAGGAAGAACAAAAAGACAAAACCCCACGCAACACCACCCGGGGGGAGGGCGCGCGCGGACACC